>CACLRF010000050.1 GCA_902609235.1 uncultured Pelagibacteraceae bacterium | reverse complement strand
TCCAATAATTGCATGAGATAAAATTAAAAAAATAAATAAACCGTTTAAACCAAACCATTCCATAAATAGAGAACATAAAATAGGACCGCTTATAGCCCCAACACCAAAAATAAATTGTAAACCACCTCCGGCTGCAACGAATTGAGATTTTGGAACAAAGTCATTTGTATGAGCTAGATTAAGAGAGAACAAGGGAAGACATAAACTAGAATATAGCCCAACAAAAATGAAAAATAATATTTTTTTAAATGCAAACTCATCTAAATGGTAAATATTTTGAAACGGATCATTTGAGCTTAAGATTGAGAGAAATGCTAATACAGAACTTCCAAAAGTTGTAATTACAATTACTTTTCTTCTATCAAATGTATCTGAAAAATAACCTATTGGACCTTGTCCAATAACACCAGCTATTGTTGAAATAAAAAGTAAAACTGAGGTTTCAAGCAAAGTATAATTTGCTTTTGTTGCATAAACAGCGATTAAGGAAAAGAAAGCAGCATGAATAATTCCAGTAAAGAAAGAACTCAATGTTCCTAGCGGAGAAATTTTATATAACTCTTTAATACTTATTGTTTCTATTTTTTTAAATTTTGGAGCAGGTCTTTTTGTTAATAAAATTGGAACAAGAGCAACTGAAAGTAAAATAGAAACTAAAATAAATGGCTCATAATCTTCTGGTTTACTAACATTAAGTAACAACATGCCAACAGCTAAACCAAAGTAGATTACCATCATGTAAGCAGATAATAGTTGTCCTCTATTTTTATTACTTGCTCTGTCGTTTAACCAGCTTTCAGTAACCACATAACAACTAACCAAACTTATACCTGTTATGAATCTACTAATTGTCCACATAAAAGGATTTATATAAACAACAGCAACTAAAGCACTTAATGAAGCAAGAGACGCAAATGCAGCAAACACTCTTATATGTCCTACTTTTGAAACGAAATTTGGTGTTGTTCTTGAGCCCACAAAGTAACCTACATAGTATCCAGACATAAAAATCCCAGTCGTAAAAACACTAAAATCTTCAATTACTGATCTAATGCCCATTATTTGCATTTGTAATCCATGAGCTATCATCATAGTTCCAATACCTATGAAAAGAGCCCAGGACTTTTTCACTTCTTTTTGCATATTTCTTTTTAAAAAATTTAAATAATTTCTGGCTAAGTAGTTTTGGTTTGTGTTTTTTTTATGGCTAGTAAAGAGTGAATTGCTATCGTAATAATGATAACTATACCTCCATAGATAGTCTCGTTAGAGGGCTGTTCTTTAATAACCATCCAAACCCATATCGGTCCAAGAATAGTTTCAAGTAGGAAAAATAAATTAACTTCAGCTGCTGTTATAAATCTAGGGGATATAGTGACTAAAACAAATGGTATAGCTACACACATTACACACATTAAAGGCACATAAAGAAGATCATTTCCCAACAAGGCAAAGTCTTTAACAAAGAAAAAGGCAAATATTGCAACGCATGATTTTCCAATTACAGCAGCAGGCACTAAATCGTTAGATTTTGCATATCTTGCAATGTTTGCGTTACAGGCTAATCCAAGAGAAGTAATTAAACCAAATAAATCTCCATAAAAATTGCCAAGACTTAAAGAGTCGTAAAAAATATAAACACAAGCAATAAAGGTAATTATTATAGCAACCCAAGTTTTATTATCCGGTTTTTCTTTTAAGAAAATAGCTCCTAAGATTGCTGAAAGCATTGGCGCAAGAGCTATCATTAATAAAGTATTTGCTACATTAGTATTTTGAATTGAGATAATAAAAGTAATATTACAAATAGAAAAACTAATTACATAAAAAATACCTGGATAACCAATTTTAAACACAGCTTTTAAGAAATTGTTTTTATAAAATAAAAGAAGACCAACTAAAACTACCAAAAATGGTATTGCTCCTCTGTAAAAAAGCATCCCCCAAGTATCAACATTTGATAATCTAATTAGTAAAGAGTCAGGAGTTATAAACATAACTCCTATAAAAGCCATCAAAGAACCTTTTTGCTGATTAGTCAAATTGTTCACACTTTAAGTTCTTTCCAA
>CACLRF010000049.1 GCA_902609235.1 uncultured Pelagibacteraceae bacterium | reverse complement strand
GGGGTATCACATAATGGAAATTTAACAAATTCAATATCTTTAAGAAATAAACTCGTAGAAGAAGGTGCAATTTTTTATACTACCTCTGATACAGAAACTATAGTCCAATTAATTGCTAAATCTAAAAGATCAAAAACAATTGATAAAGTTATTGATGCCATATTCCAAATTCAAGGTGGGTATGCATTGGTAATGATGACACAAAAATCTTTAATAGGTGTAAGAGATCCATATGGAATTAGACCTTTAATGATTGGAAAATTAGGAAACAGCTATGTACTAGCCTCTGAAACTTGTGCATTAGATATCATTGGTGCAAAATTTATTAGAGAAGTAGAAAACGGTGAAATAGTGTTGATTGAAAATGATGAACTAACTAGTATTAAGCCCTTCCCTCCTAAGAAAGTGAGACCATGTGTGTTTGAGTATATTTATTTTTCAAGACCAGATAGCTTACTTGATAACAAGACAGCTTATGAGCATAGAAAAAACTTAGGTAAAGAGCTTGCAAAAGAAAATGATGTTGAAGCAGATATTGTAGTTCCTGTGCCAGACTCTGGTAATGCTGCAGCTCTCGGTTTTGCTCAACATTTAAAAATGAATTTTGAGCATGGTCTAATTAGAAATCACTATGTTGGAAGAACCTTTATTGAACCAAGTCAGCAAATTAGAAGTTTGGGTGTAAAATTAAAATTAAATGCAAATCAAACCACAATTAAAGATAAAAAAATTATTTTAATTGATGACTCGCTAGTCAGAGGAACTACCTCTTATAAGATTGTTAAGATGCTATATGATGCAGGTGCAAAAGAAGTTCATGTCAGAATTGCTTGTCCTGAGATAAAATATCCAGATTTTTATGGTGTAGATACCCCTACTAAAAAAGAGTTGTTGGCTGCTAATAAAAGTAACGATGAAATTTGTGAATATATTGATGCAAAATCACTTAAATTTTTATCTATTGATGGATTGTATAGAGCAATTGGTTTTGAAAAAAGAAATGAGATTTATCCACAATTAACAGATCATTATTTTACAGGAGATTATCCTGTAAAACCTGTTGATGAATTGGGTGATAATAAAATAACTCAACTTTCTTTATTAAGCACTGTATCTAATAATTAAAAATGAAAACAGTAAATTTTACAGAAATGAAAAATGGTACCAAGGATGAGTACTTGTTGCTTGATGAGTATGAACAAAAGTATATTGATGGTACTGCTGATCGAATATTAAAATTTATGAGTGGATTAAATTCTACTTTAGAGGGATATAAGATAACTAGACTTGAACATTCTCTTCAAACTGCAACAAGAGCTTTTAAAGATAATGCAGATGAAGAAATGGTTGTTGCAGCTTTGTTACATGATATTGGAGACGAGTTAGCTCCTGTTAATCATTCTGAATATGCAGCTTCGGTTTTAAAACCTTATGTTTCAGAAAAAACACATTGGATTATTCAAAAGCACGGGGAGTTTCAGATGTATTATTACGCGCATCATCTTGGAAAGAATCAAAACCAAAGAGATAAATATAAAGATCATAAATATTTTAATGATGCTGTAAAGTTTTGTGAAAAATGGGACCAGGCTTCATTTGATCCAGACTATAAAAGTATGAAATTAGAGGAATTTGCACCAATGGTGAGAAAAATATTCTCAAGAAAGCCCTATTCTTTACTTTAAATTAAATTAAAATCCATTATTTAAAGCGCATGATTAATAATAAAGAAAAAATTATTGAATATTTTAAATCTGGTATCAAAGAAGATAAGGATTTTAGAATTGGTATCGAACATGAAAAATTCTTGTTCAATACCAAAGACAATAAAAGAATTGATTACCCAAAAGTGAAAGAAATGTTTACAGCCTTAACTGAGTTTGGTTGGAATCCTGTTTTTGAAAAAGAAAATATTATTGGTCTTAATAAAGGTGGTAAAAATATTACACTAGAACCTGGTAACCAAATTGAACTATCAGGTGACAAATTAAACCATATTCATGAAGCATGTGCAGAGTCACAAAATTATTTATTTGAATTAAAACAAGTTACTAAAAAATTAGATATCAAAATAGTTAGTGCAGGTTTTGATCCTATTTCAAAATTAGAAGATATTCCAAATAACCCAAAGCAACGTT
>CACLRF010000048.1 GCA_902609235.1 uncultured Pelagibacteraceae bacterium | reverse complement strand
AAATTATTTTGATCCCTTTTTAATGTTAGATGAATTTGGATCTGAAAATAGCGAGGATTATATCGCAGGTTTTCCACCCCACCCTCATCGAGGAATTGAAACAGTGACTTACATGTTAGCTGGAGATTTTGAACATAAAGATAGTACTGGTGGTGAAGGTAGAATGACTGCAGGTGATGTTCAGTGGATGAAAACAGGAAGTGGGATTATTCATTCTGAAATGCCTGCAATGAAAGAAGGTAAACTGCATGGTTTTCAATTATGGATTAATATGCCGGCTAAATTAAAGATGAGTAAGCCTGAATATATTTATATTGATGCAGATAAAATGAGTGTTCATAAAGATGATAATAAACAGGTAAAAGTAATAGCTGGAAAATTTGAAAAAGCCGAGGGACCAGTAAAAGGTCATAACGTTGAGCCACTTTATTTTGATGTAGAACTTAACAAAGATAAAGAGTTTAATTTTAAATTACCATATACCCACAATACTTTTATTTATTTAATTAGTGGTGAAATTGAAATTGGAAAAGATAAGCACGATCAAGTTAGAGATAGTACTTTAATATTATTAACTAAAGGTGAAGATTTAAGTGTGAAAGCAAAATCAAATGCTAGGTTTTTAGTGATTTCGGGTAAACCAATTAATGAGGAAATAGCTAGAGGTGGACCATTTGTAATGAATACTAAAGAAGAAATCTTGCAAGCAGTTCAAGATTATCATAATGGTACGTTTGTAAAATAATTTATGAAAGCAGTAGAAATTAACAAAACTGGTGGACCTGAAGTTTTAGAAGTTAAGGATATTTCTTTAGATAAACCTGGTCCCGATCAAGTAACCATTGAACAAAAAGCAATTGGCCTTAACTATATTGATACTTACCATAGATCAGGTTTGTACCCTTTAAAACTACCGATTGGTTTAGGTTTAGAAGGTGCTGGAATTATTACAGATGTTGGGGATAACGTAAAAGACTTCAAAGTTGGTGATAAAATTTCTTATGCAGGTATTCCTTTAGGTTCATATTGTTCACACAGAAACTATCCAACAAAGAATTTAGTTAAAGTACCAGATGGTATTGATCTTGAAATAGCAGCAACCTTAATGACAAAAGGATTAACAACTTTTTATCTTTTACATAAAACTTATCCAGTTAAATCAGGAGAAACAATTTTATTTCACGCAGCAGCAGGCGGTGTTGGTCAGATTTTTGGACAGTGGGCAAAAAGTTTAGGGTGTGCTGTTATAGGCACAGTTGGTTCAGATGAAAAAATGAATATAGCAAAAGAAAATGGTTATGATCATGTAATAAATTACAATAAAGAGGACTTTGCTAAAAGAGTTTTAGAGATTACAAATGGTAAGGGTGTTCCTGTGGTATACGATGGTGTTGGTAAAGACACATTAGATGGATCGATTGAATGTTTGGCAGTAAGAGGAATGATGATTTCATTTGGAAATGCATCAGGACCATTGTCAGATATTAACGTTCCAAAGGTAATTCAGCCAAAAGGGCTATACCTTGTAAGACCCTCTATGCAGCAATACCTCTCAACAAGAGAAGAGTTAAATGAAGCATCTAAGGCAATGTTTGAAAAAATTAGTTCAGGTAAAGTAAAAATTAAAATTTTTAAAAAGTATAAGTTAGAAGAAATTATTAATGCTCATCAAGATCTCGAAGGAAGAAAAATTTTAGGCCCAGCTGTAATAGTTCCTAATTAACATCTACATCCATATCTGACATATGTAGCTTAAGTGCGTTTGTTGATATTTGAATTTCTCTTATAAAAAAAATTATAGATATGATCATTGATAGACAGCAAGATCCAAAAATTACTCTTGCTAAAAAAACTTCATCTAAGTAGAGAGCAAATACAGTTAACATATTAAAAAGAAACCCAAAAGCCGCAAATAATATTGTCCATCTTAAAAGAGTAATTCTGCCACTTAAATTTATAAATTGCTTTTTCCACTCGGGTGGAATGTGTTTTTCGTAAACATGCTCGTCATGTAGCTGTCTAATTAGAATACTAAGAGAATGAAACCTGTTACTATAAACTGCCATTAATAAAGGAATTGCTGGAAACATTAGTGCTGTGACTGTGTAATCTATATTCATACGAATCAATTTGATTATGAATCTAGCCTTTGTTATTTACAAGTAAAATATGAA
>CACLRF010000047.1 GCA_902609235.1 uncultured Pelagibacteraceae bacterium | reverse complement strand
AAATTTATAAGATATTAATATTTACTGATCTTGATGGCTCACTTCTTCATAGAGATACTTTTAAATTTGACGAAATAAAAGACTATATAAGACTACTAATTTCGAAAGGTATTTTTATAATACCTAATACCAGCAAAACAGAGAAGGAAATTTTAAAATTTAATTACGACTTAGGTTCAAGTTTGCCATTTATTTCTGAAAATGGATCATCAATCAATGGCTTAAATTTATTAAATAAAGATTTACCCCAAGAATTAATACTTAGTAGAGAAAAAAAAATTCTTTTAAATATTTTTAAAAAAAAAGTTCCATCAACTTTACAAAATAAATGTAAATGGTTATCTGAAATGGATGAGAATAGACAAAGTTTAATTTTAGGTTTAAAATATCAAAAACTCAAAAGTGCTTTAGATCGTAAATATACTGTTCCTTTTATATTTAACGGCAATAAAACTGAGAAAAAAGAATTAGCAAAAATTTTAAAAAATAAAGGTCTTTCCTTACAAGAGGGTGGTAGAGTTATTCATTTAACCGATAGAGTGAATAAAGCTAAAGCACTTCAAGTATTTGTCAGATTTTTTAAAAAAATTAAAAAGAATGTTATAACAATAGCAGTTGGTGATAATTACAATGATTTAGACATGTTGAGAACCAGTGATTTTCCTTGCTTAGTATTCAATGATAAATTCACTTTAGATGAAATTCCTATAAATAATTTAATAACAACAAATAAGCCATCACCTGAGGGCTGGGCAGATGTGATTAAAATAGCTCTAGTTAAAATAAAAAAAAATTAATAAAAGATAGAATGGGTGATTTTTCTCAAAATGGTATTATTTCGACTCTTCATGACTTTGGAACAAAATCGACAAAGCAAATAGAAGATGAACTTTTAAATTTTTCAAAAGAAAGAAAAATGGAACTAATTCTCCCATGTCTTTACAGTGAATTAAGTGGAGATGCGTTACCAAAAATAGTTTCTGAAATTGCTAAAACTAATTATTTGCATCATATAATTATAGGTTTAGACCAAGCTAATGAGAAACAAGCTAGAAAGGCATGGACATTTTTTGAAAAATTAAAAACTCCTTTCACAATTCTTTGGAACGATGGTCCAAATTTAAAAAAATTAGACAAAGAATTACAAAAAAAATCATTAGCACCGAATGAAAAAGGCAAAGGCAGAAATGTTTGGTACTGCATTGGAATGTCTATAGCAAGAAATAGTGCAAGATCTGTAGCTTTACATGATTGTGATATAAAAACATATGATCGAAGAATGTTAGCAAAATTATTTTATCCAGTAGTTAATCCATTGTTCAATTTTGAATTTTGCAAAGGTTTCTATCCTCGAGTAGCAGATAATAAAATGAATGGAAGAGTAGCCAGGCTATTAGTTTTCCCACTATTAAACGCTTTAGAAAAAACCATAGGTAAAAGCGAATATTTAGATTTTATGAAATCATTTAAATATCCACTAGCTGGAGAATTTTCTTTTAGAAGAAATATTCTCCCAGAATTAAGAATTTCATCAGACTGGGGAATAGAAATTGGAATTTTGTCGGAAATGCAAAGAAACTTTTCTCCTCAAAATATTTGTCAGGTTGATTTAGCTGATACCTATGACCATAAACATCAGGATTTATCTATTGATGATGAAAATAAAGGTCTTTCAAGAATGTCCATTGACATAATAAAAACCTTTATAAAAAAACTTGCTACACAAGGTCACTCGTTTAGTAGAGAGCAATTAAGATCACTTAAAGCAACTTACTATAGGTCAGCACTTGATTTAATTGATGCTTATCGAGGTGATGCTGAAATGAATGGTTTGAAATTTGACTCTCATTCTGAAGAAAAAGCTGTTGAGTTATTTTCTAAAAATATAATTAAAGCAGGAGAAGATTTTTATTTAAATCCAATGGATGCTCCATTTATACCAACTTGGAGTAGAGTTAAAAGTGCTATACCAGATTTTTTAATAAGATTAGAAAAAGCTGTTAACGAAGATAACAAATTTTATCTTTAAAGGATTTTAAGTCCTTTGTTTCTACCAATTTCACTATTAAACTATAAAGGTATGGACTTTTGATAATTTGATAATAAACATAAATTATGAAAACATTTATTCTTTGTGGGGGGTATGGATCAAGACTAGACCACGAAGGAACATTAATT
>CACLRF010000046.1 GCA_902609235.1 uncultured Pelagibacteraceae bacterium | reverse complement strand
TTTAGTTAAAATAATTAAAGAGCGAAAGTGGGATAAGCTAAATATAGGTGTTGAAATGGATGCACATTATTTTACTGCATTTTGTTATGAAAAAATAAAACAAGGATTACCTAATGCAAAAATCAACAGCTGGTTCAGGTGCAGGAATACAGCAATTATCAGCCCTTCCAACAATTACATGTTTTAATGGATCCCATTCATTCCAACTTTGAACAATAGTTTTTTTCATTTTATGTAAATGATTAATTTAAATAAAAGCTAATTTCAATACTAAGAATTTAAAATAAATTCTGATGCTCTTTCAGCAATCATTAATGTTGGAGCATTTAGGTTTCCACTTGTAATTTCAGGCATTACTGATGCGTCAACCACTCTTAAATTTTCAACGCCATGAACTTTTAGTTTTTGGTCTACAACAGCCATATTATCTACACCCATTTTTAAAGTACAAGATGGGTGGTAAGCAGTTTCTGCTTTAGATCTAATATATTCTTTAAATATCTCATTAGTTTGAGCATGTTCTCCTGGTCCAATTTCCTTTCCTGCAAAAGGCTTCAAAGATTCCTGTCCTAAAATATTTCTGGCTACATGTATACATTCAATTGTTTGCTTTAAATCATCTTCATGTTCTAAATAATTAAATTGAATTTTTGGATAATCATAAGGGTTTGAACTATTTATAGTTATATGACCTCTACTTTTTGGATGGTTTGGACTAGCATGTAATTGGTAACCATGCCTATCTGGATCAACTAATCCATGATCTATAACAAAAGCAGGAAAAAAATGAAATTGAATATTTGGATATTCTCGTTCAGGTGAAGATTTACAAAATCCTCCAGCTTCTAAAAAAGAATTTGAACATGGACCACTCCTATTTAGAAACCATTGGATACCAATTTTAATCATATTAATTTTATTTACATAAGAATATAAAGTATCATTTGTTTTACACTCTTGTTGTACATAAGTTTCCAAATGATCCTGTAAATTTTTTCCTACACCGTCTAAGCTATGAATGATATCAATTCCCATATCTTTAAGATGTTGGCTTGGGCCAATTCCAGAAAGCATTAGTAATTGCGGTGAATTAATTGCACCCCCACTTAAAATTACTTCTTTGTTGGCATAAATCTTTTCGACTTTATTTTTTATTTTTACTTCAATTCCAATTGCTTTTTTTCCATCAAAAATAATTCTCTCAACAAAAGCTTCTGTAAATACTTTAAGGTTTTTTCTTTTTTTAGCAGGATTTAAATAATACTTAGATACACTTGCCCTCTCTCCTTTATGGATAGTAACATCGTACATTCCAAAACCTTCTTGTTCTTTGCCATTCATGTCATTGTTTATTTTGTAACCAGCCTCGCCAGCTGAGTCTACAAATGCTTTAAATAAAGGATTTTTATTTTTAGATTGGTTTACTGGTAATATTCCACTACCACCTCGATATTCATTTTCTCCCTCAGACCAGGTTTCAATTTTTTTGAAATAGGGAAGGACTTTTTCATAAGACCAATCATCCAATCCAAAAGATGCCCATCTTTGATAATCATTTGGATTTCCTCTCACAAATACCATTCCATTATGAGCAGAACAACCTCCGATCATTTTTCCTCTTGGACAATATAATCTTCTATTATGTAGATGAGGTTCTGGTTCAGAATAATATTTGTAGTTATATTTTGGATCATGCATCGTATATAAAATTGCAAGTGGCATGTTAACTTTCCAAATATCACTGGATTTTCCAGCTTCAAATATTGCTACATTATTTTTTTCATTTTCAGTTAACCTATTTGCGAGAACACATCCTGCGCTTCCTGCACCAATAATTAAATAATCGAAATTCATATAAGTTTGGAACTTAACAATTTTTCATAGTCATGAATAGATTTCATTTTCATATCAGTTCTTTTAGCAGCTTCATCAAACTTTCGAACAAGAATTGATGGCTTAAAGTAAGATTTATTTTCAAACTCTTTACTCTCTTTATCGTTTAAAACTCCTCCTTGTAATTTGAGGCTTATTTTTGACGCATCTGATAAAAAATTAAAATATTTTTTTTCTCTAGCTAAATAACGTTTTGCCAGAACATGAAATTTAATTGGTTCAACTATCTTTTGTCCAAAAAACTTTTTTAAGTACTGGTAACCAATATTTTCATGCTCTCCATCTAATTTATTTTTAACTAATTCATCAGGATTCTCTAAAAGAAAATGCC
>CACLRF010000045.1 GCA_902609235.1 uncultured Pelagibacteraceae bacterium | reverse complement strand
TTAGTTACAACTTCTTCAAAATAATTTGCTGTATCTATATCAGAGACCAAGATAGTTGCTTCATATGGTGACAACTTAAATTCATCAATAAATCTTTTCTTTTTATCGTCTGGTAATTCTGGAATATTATTTTTAAGTTCATTAATAAATTCATCAGATACTTCTAATGGTAGTAGATCAGGATCAGGAAAATATCTATAATCGTGTGCATCTTCTTTTGATCTCATTGATCTAGTTTCATTCTTTTTTGTATCAAAAAGTCTTGTTTCTTGATCAATTGTTTGACCATCCTCAATTAAATCAACTTGTCTATTGGCTTCGTATTCAATTGCCATTTGCATAAACTTTATTGAGTTTACGTTTTTAATCTCACATCTGGTTCCAAATTCTTTTGAACCTTTCTTTCTAACGGATACATTCACATCGGCTCTTAAAGAGCCTTCCTGCATATTTCCATCACAAGTTCCTAAATACCTCATTATAGATCTTAATTTTTTAATATATGCATTAACTTCATCTGGAGATCTTAAATCAGGCTTACTAACAATTTCCATTAAAGCTACACCTGATCTATTTAAATCTACAAAAGTACTTTTAGGATCTAAATCATGAATGCTTTTACCCGCATCTTGTTCCAAGTGTAATCTTTCTATACCTACCTCTTTTTGACCATCTGGCATATCAAGTATTACTTTACCCTCACCTACAATTGGATCTTTAAATTGTGAGATTTGATATCCCTGAGGTAAATCAGCATAAAAATAATTTTTTCTATCAAAGACAGATCTCTTATTAATTTTAGCTTTTAAACCAATTCCTGTTTTAATAGCTTGTTTTACACAATATTCGTTTATTACCGGCAACATTCCTGGAAATGCTGCATCAACTAAACTTACTTGGGTATTTGGTTCGGCACCAAATTTGGTTGCTGATGTTGAGAATAATTTCGACTGGGATGTAACTTGTGCATGAACTTCTAAACCAATAACAACTTCATATTGATTGTCACGTCTATTAATTAGATATTCGGATTTGTTTTCGCTCACTTAAGCCACCAATCAGTAATATTGTTTTTAAAATTAATTTTTTCTTCCATAGCATAGGCAATGTTTAAAATATTTTGTTCATCAAAAGCTTTACCAATTATCTGTAATCCTAATGGATACCCTTTAGCATCATGACCTGCAGGTATAGAAATTCCTGGTAAACCTGCTAAATTTACAGGAACAGTAAAAATATCGTTTAAATACATTGAAACTGGATCATTTGTTTTTTCACCAATTTTAAAAGCTGAACTTGGAGTGGACGGGGTTAGAATTGCATCTACTTTTTTATAAGCATCATCAAAATCATTTTTAATAAGTTTTCTTACCTTTTGGGCTTTAAGGTAATAAGCATCATAATATCCTGAAGACAAAACATAAGTTCCAATCATTATTCTTCTTTGAACTTCAGCACCAAACCCTTCAGATCTGGTTTTTTCATACATATCAATAAGATTCTCTCCTTCTGCTCTAAAACCATATTTAACACCATCATATCGAGCCAAATTAGATGAAGCCTCTGCTGGTGCTACTATGTAATAAGTTGGTAGTGCATAATTAGTATGAGGTAGAGATATATCGATAATCTCGGCACCACAATCTTTTGCATATTCAATACCTTTTTTCCAAAAGTCTTCAATTTCCTCAGGCATGCCATCTACTCTATATTCTTTAGGTATTCCAATTTTTTTACCTTTAATGTCTTTTGTTAATTCTTTGCTGTACTCATTCCTTTTAAAGTCTATTGATGTAGAATCTTTTTCATCATAAGTACTAATAACTTCATGCAACAATGCACAATCTTTAACATTTTGAGCCATTGGCCCAGCTTGATCTAAAGATGATGCAAATGCTACAATTCCATATCGGGAGCAACTACCATAAGTGGGTTTTAATCCAACAGTACCTGTAAATGAAGCAGGCTGTCTTATAGATCCACCTGTATCTGTTCCAATAGTTATTGGTGTTAATTGAGCTGCTACAGCAGAAGATGATCCACCAGAGGATCCTCCTGGAACTAAATTTTTATCAATTGGGTTTTGTACATTACCAAAAAAACTAGTTTCATTAGATGAACCCATAGCAAATTCATCACAATTTAATTTGCCCAGTAGGATTGCTCCTTCATTCCAAATGTTTTGTGTGACTGTTGACTCGTATGTTGGAACAAAGTTATTTAAAATCTTGCTACCTGCCGTAGTTCTTAAATCTCTTGTACAAAATAAATCTTTTACAGCCATTGGAATACCAGGTAATTTCAGATCAAGATTTGGTTTTTCATCAAATTTTTTTGCTTTATTTAACGCATTTGCATAATCCTCAGTTATATATGTATTTAATTCTTTTGATTT
>CACLRF010000044.1 GCA_902609235.1 uncultured Pelagibacteraceae bacterium | reverse complement strand
ATCATAATATTTCTTTTAGGATGGCCGTTAGAGTGGACAGAGATTTTAATTATTTTTGTACCTATATTTTTACCTTTACTAGAAATTTTTGGAGTTAATCCGTATTTCTTTGCAATGTTGATTGCTTTAAATTTGCAAACATCATTCCTAACTCCGCCTATGGCGATGTCGGCCTATTATTTGAAAGGAGTTCAAAAAACAAATGTTGAACTTCTACAAATTTTTAGTGGAATAATGCCATTCTTAGGGATCGTTATTTTTGCAATGTTCCTAATGTACATGTTTCCCGCAATAGCATTATGGTTACCAGAAACATTATTTGCACAATAAAAAAATGTCGGACATATTTTCGTTAAAAGTTGAAGAGCTTACCTCAAAGATCAAAGATGCCCAATTAACATCCGTTGAGATTTGCGAAGCATATTTGGAAAGAATTAAAAAGTTTGAAAAGGATGTAAAGGCTTGGGCTCATTTTGATAAAAAACTTTTACTTGAAAAAGCAGCTGAGTCAGACGAGCATAGAAGATCAGGTAAACCCCTAGGACCTTTGCATGGTATCCCAATAGCTTTAAAAGATATAATTGGCACAGTAGATATGCCAACTGAATGTGGAACTGTCATTAGAAAAGGAAAATCTTTTTCTCAAAATGCAGAAATAGTAGATTTACTTTTGTCAGCTGGGGCAATTGTAATGGGTAAAACAGCAACTTCTGAGCTTGCCTTTCTTGGTCCACCTAAAACTACTAATCCACACGATCCTACAAGAACGCCAGGAGGTTCATCTAGTGGATCTGCTGCATCAGTAGCTTCTTTTATGGCACCTTTATCAATTGGATCTCAAACTGGTGGATCTGTTATAAGACCAGCATCTTACTGTGGAGTTGTGGGTTATAAACCATCTTATGGATTAATTTCTAGAAATGGAGTTCTTAAAACTTCTGACAAGTTAGACCATATTGGTATCTTTGGAAGGTCTGTAGAGGATGTTGCGTTACTTGCAAAAGTCCTTATTAAAAAAGATAATTATGATAGTGCTACAGTTTACTATTCAACTGAAAATATGTTGGATGAAGCAAAAAAGGGACCATTGTTTGATCCAAAGTTCATTTTTTACAAAACTGATCATTGGAAAATTGTAGACAAAAAATCAAAAGAAGCTTTTGAGTATTTTATAAAATCTTTTAAAAAAAATATTGAAGTATTTGATACACCTTCATATTTTAAAGATATTCATAAGTACCATCAAATAATTCACGAAACTGATTTAGCAAACAACTTTGCGATTTATTATAAAAAATATAAAAAAAAATTATCAAAGTATATGCAAGACGCGATAGCAAAAGGGAACAAGCATTCTGCGAAAGATTATGCAGAAGCAATAGACTTTATGAAAAGAAGTTATGAGTCTTATCAAGAAGTTTTCGAGGATTATCATGGAGTGTTATCTCCATCTAGTCCAGGTGTGGCACCCAAAGGCTTAAAAAGCACAGGAACTGCGGAATTTAACAAAGTCTGGTCGTATCTGGGAACTCCTTGTATTTCTTTACCTTTACTTCAAGGGGAAGGAAATATGCCTTTAGGAGTGCAACTAATAGGCGCGAAATATGATGATCACAGGTTTTTAGGTGTTGCTAATTGGTTAGAAAAGGAATGTAATAAATAAAATGAGTAAATTTACAACATTTCTAGGAACTCTGCTTGCTGCTGCATTTTTAATTGGTCTTGCAACCACGTTAACAAGATCAACTATGATTGGTTTTTTTGATGTTCTTCCGGTTTATATTTTGATGGCTATAGCAATTTTCATGATGGTCTACGAAGCTTTCTTCGATAAAAAATAATTTTTAAGTATTAAATTGTCTAAACAGAATAAAAATTTTTTAGCTTTCTCATTGCTTTTTATCCAACCAATTTTTATGTCCTCTAATTTAATAGTTGCTAGAGGTGGTATTGAATTTGTTCCTCCAATTTCTTTAGCATTTTGGAGATGGACTTTTGTTTTTATAATACTTTTACCTTTTAAAAGAAGTCCTACAGGTATGTAGGGATAAAAATTTTTTGCAGCTTCCACCATTGAGGTAAAGGGTGTCTCTAAGATTAATCCAGCGAAATTTTTATTTTGAGCTATCTCTGTTGCTATCCCAGTACCAAGCGATTCACCATAAATAATTATATCTTTTTCAACTACGCCCTTTTTTTTAAGCCAATCAATCGCACTATTTCCATCAATATAAAGATTATTTTCTGTGGGTTTTCCCTCATTGCCACTAAAACCCCTCCAAGCTATGATTAAAAAATTTACATCTAAATCTTTAAAATGATTTAATTTGTATATTCTATTTTCTAATTTTCCTGCATTTCCATGAAAGTAAAGTATAGTTTTATAATTATCTAAACTCTTGTCATGAAACCAGCCCACAAGATTAATGTTATCACTTGTTTTGAT
>CACLRF010000043.1 GCA_902609235.1 uncultured Pelagibacteraceae bacterium | reverse complement strand
GATCAAATTTAAATGGTAAACCAATGACACAACTTCTTTTAAAAGAAAATTGCACTGTAACTATAACTCATTCAAAAACTAAAGATTTAAAAGCTGAATGTTTAGAGGCAGATATAATTGTTGCAGCTGTAGGTATACCCGAACTTGTTAGAGGAGATTGGGTTAAAAAAGATGCTATTGTTATTGATGTTGGTATAAATAAAACTGACAACGGTATAGTTGGGGATGTTCATTTTGATGAAGTTTCAAAAAATGCAAAAGCACTTACGCCAGTTCCAGGCGGTGTAGGTCCAATGACTATTGCTTGTTTGCTTAAAAATACGATCGACTGTTTCAAAAGATCGCAAATTTAATAATTAAACCATAAGCTGTAATCTGTTAATTTATTAGGATGAAAAAACCTAAACGACCATACAGATTCGGTATAATTTTTTTACTTCTTACAGTTCCACCTATTGGGGCAACTCAGCTAGGTTGGTATTTGCATGACAAGCAAACTGGTTTTGATTATGGTATGATTGTAGGTACTGTATCAGTAATATATGCTGCATATTTAATGTATGAAAAAAACTGGCGTGAAGAAGATGAAGATTAAATTATGGAAAAAATAATTTTCTTTGGATTGGTTATTCCTATTATGGCTTATGTTTTATACTTAGGTGGAATGGCAATTATGAATGGTTTTAAGTCTAAGGAATCTAATAGAGCTGAGAAAGAGGAAGCTGAAAGTGAGGGTAGAGAGACAAGCGAGACTTCTGATGAACAAAGCAGCAATTTAAGTGATGAACTTACTAAATTGAATGATTTAAAAGAAAAAGGAATTATCTCTCAAGAAGAGTTTGAAAAGGCAAAAAACAAACTATTAAATAATTAATAGTTTAATAATAGTCAGTGGATTTCAAAAAAAATTAGAAATTAAAAAAGTTGATCGTGTAACAATTTATTTAGAGGGCTAACTTCTCCAATTTTAAAAATAATTGCATCTTCTTTATTAAAACCATATTTTTCAGCACTGTCTTTAAATCTAATTGGGGGTTCCATAATCGGCTCTAAAGATAAAACAAATGTTCCCCAATGCATTCCTAATACTTTTTTACTTCTTAGGTCTTGTGCAACATTCAGGGCTTCCTCTGGTGTAGTATGATATATAGTTTTATCAAACATTGGTTTGAAATTATAAGCCCCAATATTTATCATTGTCAGATCTATGGGACCATATTTTTCACCCAGTTCTTTGTAGATTTCCCCATATCCAGTATCACATGCAAATAAAATTTTTTTATTTTTATGTTCTATTAAAAAATTACCCCACAAAGTTTTATTAGTGTCTGTTAAACTTCTTTTTGACCAATGAACTGCAGGAAGTAAAGAAATTTTCAAATCTTCATTTATAATTATTTGATCATACCAATCCATTTCATTTACATCTTTATATCCTTTAAAATATTTACCGAGGTTTAATGGCGTTAATACTTTTGCCTTTTTAAAAGGAAAATTTCTAATTGTTGACATGTCCTGATGATCATAATGATTATGAGTGAGTAAAAATATATCTGTTTGGGGTATCTCATTTAATTTTATTGCGGGATTAGTAAATCTTTTTGGACCAAAGATAAGTGGTCCAGCATTCTTTGAAAATACAGGATCTGTTATAATAGTCGTTTTACCTAATTTTATAAGGTATGTTGCGTGACCTATCCAAGCAATATAATCATTATCTTTATATTTTTCTAAATCAGCTAATACTTTTTCTTTTTCAATCACAAATTCTTTTGGATATGATAAATTAACTTTTTTTCTTAATTTACTGAAAGTTCTATAAGAAAATTTTCCTGACCTAGATATTATAACTGGAGATCCTTTTGGATTCCTGAAAGTACCATCAGGCAAATGATGATAAGGTCTTTCTTTCATATTATTTTTTTTTCTCCATTAACCATAAGCTATTACCCGCAAGAAAATATATTTTTCCATTAACTGGGTGAACTTGTATATCTCTTATTCTCCCAATTTTATCTTTGAAAATAATTTTTTCTTCAATCTTAGATGAATTTTGAAAGTTTAATTTTCTCATTGATTTATCTTTTAAAGAAGTAATGAGCGCTTCTCCATTCCACTCATTAAATTCATTTCCCTTATAAATAGTTATAGCACTTGCTGCTATTGAAGGTACCCAGTATTGAATTGCCTTAGTAAAACCTGGTTTCCATTTAGGTCCAATCTCTGACCCTGAATAATTTGTTCCACCCCAACCTAAAATTTTCCAACCATAATTCTCTCCCTTTTTCACCTCACCAAACCAATCACCACCTTTTGCACCATGGTTGCTTGCATAAATTTTTCCATCAAAAGAGGAATAGGTTAGACCTTGAGGATTACGAACACCAATTTGATAAATTTCTGGTAACCAATCTGATTTACCTTCAAACTTAGGGTTATCTTTTGGGATACTACCATCTAAATTAATTCTGATTATACTTCCAGGATG
>CACLRF010000042.1 GCA_902609235.1 uncultured Pelagibacteraceae bacterium | reverse complement strand
GAAAAAATTCCATTTAAATAAGAAAAAAATTAAAAATTTAATCAAAGGGTATGAAAGTATTAAAAAAATTTCAATGAAAGAAAAAAAATCAATAAATATTTTGTGTAGAGGTGCAGCATTAAGATATTTATTAACGAGATTATATGACTACTCAAATACACCAAAAACAGCATTGATTAAAATTAAAGACCCTAATGAATATTATCAAAAATTACTTTCTCACAATAATTTAAGTTCATTTAAAGATTATTTAAATTAATGATTACAATTTATACAGATGGTTCTTGTTTAACAAATCCAGGTAATGGTGGATGGGCTGCAATTATAAATGATGGAAAAGAAATAAAAAAAATTAGTGGTAACGAAAAAAATACAACAAATAATAGAATGGAGTTATTAGCCCCAATTAATGCATTGAAAGATATGAAGCCTGATGTTGAAATAAAAATATATACCGACTCTCAATATGTAAAAAATGGAATAACTGAATGGATTAATACTTGGTTAGCTAATAATTGGAAAACCTCAAAAAAAGAAGATGTTAAAAATAAAGATTTATGGATTGATCTTTATAATTTAACTAAATCACTTAATATTCAATGGAATTGGGTTAAAGCTCATGATGGAAACCCTTTAAATGAAGAGGTGGACTTACTAGCTAAAAAAGCAGCAAATTTAGATTGATTTTAAAAAATTTTGAGCTGCTGAAATTTCACAAGTGGCAGTATCTTCTTCTGCTTGTATTTTCTTTACAACATTGTCGTCAATTAACATTGTATATCTTGCTGACCTCATTCCCTGACCCCGATCGTGTCTATCTATTTCTGCTCCAATTGATTTAGTAAATTCGCAATATGGATCTGCAGCCATAAATATTTTATCTTCAACTTTTTGACTATCACCCCATGCTTTCATCACATTTGGATCATTAACTGAAACACATATAATTTTTGTAACCCCTTTATTCTTTGCTTCCTCGTAATTATTAACATACCCTGGAAGATGTTTTGCGGAACAAACTTTTGTAAATGCTCCAGGAACACCAATCACAATTGTTTTATGATTTTTAAAAACTTCTGCTGTATTTATTTTTTTTGCTGCTCCACTTGAGTCTAAATAATAAAATTCTGAATTTGGAAGTTGTTCCCCTTCTTTAATTTTCATTTTATTTTACCTTTAATATAGTTTTTAATTTTTTCTAAATTATTTTCAACTATATCATATTCCTCTTTTTCATTCAAAATAAACTCAAGTTCTTTTGGTAAATCAGATTTTAAATTAATAGCTTTGGTAATAGCATCAGGAAATTTACATGGATGTGCAGTTGCTAGTACAATATTATTTCCTTTTAAGTTATGTTTGTCGAAAGCACCATATCCAATTGCTGTGTGTGGATCTAAAACTACAGAAAATTTTTCATACACCTTTTTAATAACCTCCAAAGTCTCATTCTCACTCAGACTAGCAGATAAAAAATTTTCTCTAATTATTTTTAATTTATCATCACCAATTAAATATTTTCCATTCTCTTTAATATTTTTCATATCTAATGAAGTCTGTTTATCGTCCTTATTATTAAGATCGAATATAAGTCTCTCGAAATTACTAGCTATTTGAATATCCATACTAGGAGAAATAGTTTCTGAAACCTTTTCTGCTTCATAACTACCTTTTGATATTGCTCTATGTAAAATGTCATTTTGATTAGTTGCAACAATTAATTTATTTATAGGCAAGCCAATTTTTTTGGCTAAATATCCAGCATAAACATCTCCAAAATTTCCTGTTGGTACTGAAAAATTTGTTGGTTCACCTGTATTTTCAACCAATGAATAACTATAAAAATAATAAACACTTTGAGCAATAATCCTTGCCCAATTAATAGAGTTTACCCCTGACATTTTGATATCATTTGAAAACTGCTTATCTGCAAACATAGATTTAACCAGGTTTTGACAATCATCGAAATTTCCTTTTATGGCTATATTAAATACATTTTCATATTTACCTGTTGTCATTAATTTTCTTTGAACTGGTGAAACACGATTGTCTGGATGAAGCACAAAAATATTAACATTTTTTTTACCTTTAATTGCATCAATTGCTGCAGCTCCAGTGTCTCCGGATGTGGCAACAACAATATTAATTTTTTGATTTTCATTGTTTAGGTAATATTCGTAAAAGTTACCTAAAAGTTGCATAGCAACATCTTTAAAAGCTAAAGTAGGACCATGAAATAATTCTAATATTGTCTTGTCTCCAATCTTTATGGAATCTACAACGTTGTCTTTTCTAAATGTAGAGTAAGATTTATCAATAATTTTACTCATTTCAGATTCAGACATAAAATTACCAATAAATGGATAAATAATTTTTTTTGCTAAGTCTGAATAACTAAGTTTTTTTAAATCTCTAATTTCATTTTCCCCATATTTCACCAATGCTTCTGGAATAAATAAACCCCCATCATCGGCAAGACCTTTAATGAAAACGTCTTTAAATTTAAAGGTTTTTGATGTGT
>CACLRF010000041.1 GCA_902609235.1 uncultured Pelagibacteraceae bacterium | reverse complement strand
GAAATGGATAAAGAGGAAGTTGGTAATTTATTTGAAAATTACAATTTGAATTCAGCAGCTGTTGTAGACAAAAACAATAAATTAGTTGGTATGATTATGAACGATGACGTTTTAACAGTCTTGAAGGAGGAAGCTGAGGAAGATGCTTTAAGATTAGCAGGGGTTGGAGATGAAGAAATTACTGATGGAGTTGTTAAAAAAACAAAGAGAAGATTTAATTGGCTTTTGCTTAATTTATTTACTGCCTTTCTAGCCACATGGTGCATTAGTTTATTTGGAGCAACAATTGAACAAATGGTAGTATTAGCTTTTTTAATGCCTATTGTAGCTTCAATGGGAGGAAATGCTGGAATGCAAACATTAGCAGTTACAGTAAGAACTATAGCTACAAATGATTTAACACAAAATAATTTCTCATCTAATGTATTTAAAGAATTTTCAATTGGTATATTAAATGGAATTATGTTTGCAGCAATAAGTGCTTTAATTGTTCAGATATGGTTTCAAGATAGTATACTTTCACTGATCATAGCAATATCAATGGTACTAACAATGATTATAGCTGGATTATTTGGAATACTAGTTCCTTTTACTCTAAAAAAAATGAATATAGATCCAGCAATTGCTTCAAGTGTTTTTGTGACAACAATTACAGATGTAATTGGCTTTGTTTCTTTTTTAGGTGTTGGAGCATATTTTTTATAAAATTATACGTTATCAATCAATCTGATATTGTTTAAATAATAAGCAATAAATAGTCTTGAATTTTTCTTTGTACTTGAAATTTTTAAATTATTAATATTTCTTAGCTCTAAATAATCAATTTTTATTTTATAATTATTTTTTAATTCTTTTTCTTGAATATTTAAAAAGCTTGAAATTTTTTTGTTATACTTAATATTTTTTTTAATATTTAATAGTTTATTATAAATTTTTGCTGCAATGATTAAACTAGATTTATTTAAAAGAAGGTTTCTTGATGAAAGTGCTACATTATTCCTATCGCGAATTGTTTTACAAGGAATGACCTTGGTTTTATAAATGCGTTCTAATTGTTTTTTTACCAAATATAATTGTTGAAAATCTTTTTCTCCCATAAATATCTTTTGAGGGTTTATAATTTTAGTAAGTTTATTCATTACGTCTAAAACACCCTCAAAATGACCTTTTCTAAATTTCGCACACAAAATTGTATCTTTTTTAAGTAATTTAATTTTTGATTTTTTTTTATCTTTGTATATGTCTTTAAATTTAGGAAGATAAACAAAATCAACCTTTTTGCTTTTTTTAAGAATTTTTAAATCCTTCTTGATATTTCTTGGATAGGATCTTAAATCTTTGTTGCTGTTAAATTGTTTTGGATTAACAAAAATACTTACAATTGTTTTTTTACAAAGTTTATTTGATTTGTTTATTAACGACAAATGACCTTTATGTATTCCACCCATAGTAGGAACAAAGCCAAGGTCATTAAATGGCCTTAATGATTTAAATAATGACGTATTGTTTAATAAAATTTTCATTTGTATTAAAATATTTAATAAGTAAAACATTTAAATGATTAAACAAGCAATTATTCCTTTGGCTGGTTTAGGCACTAGACTACTGCCTTTAACTAGTGTGTTTGCTAAAGAGCTTCTTCCTATAAACGGCAAGCCTGGAATTGAGTATATCCTTGATGAATGTATTGATGCCGGAATTAAAGAAATAGTTTTTATAATATCTACCAAGAAACAAATGATTAAAAAATACTTTTACAGTGATAAATTTTATCAAAATATTATTAAAAAAAAGAAAGACCAACGAATAATTGATGAGTATAAAAAAATACTAAAATATAAAAAAAAAATAAAATTTGTATATCAAAATATTCCTAAAGGCACTGGTGATGCTGTCCTTAAAACACAAAAAATAATTAAAAATAAATATTTTTTAATGTTATTGCCTGATGATCTAATAATAAAAAAAAATTGCTCAAAAGCTATGATTAGAGCTCATAAGAAATATAAAGCCTCTGTTATGGCTTCTATGAAAGTAAATAAAAAAACTGTCTCTAGATGGGGCATTTTTAAATTGAATAAAAAATTAAATAAAACAGATTATGTGATTGATGGTGTTGTAGAAAAACCATCTGTTAAAAATGCACCATCAAATAATGCTGTCATAGGTCGATACATTCTACCTCGAATAATTTTTAAGAAAATTAAATCATTAAAACCTAGCAAAGGAAATGAAATTCACATAACAGATGCAATTCAAGAATTAATAAATAATAAAGAAAAATTTGTAGCACATAATTTTGAGGGAAAATATCTTGATTGTGGAACAATGAAAGGTTACATCAACTCTTCAAAAGTAATAGGTAAATTATGAAATTATGTATGATTGGTACCGGTTATGTGGGTTTAGTAAGTGGTGTTTGTTTTGCTGACTTAGGTAATGATGTTGTATGTGTGGATAAAGATATTAACAAAATTAATAATTTAAAAAAAGGTATCATACCTATTTATGAGCCTGGTTTAGAGGAATTAGTTTTAAAAAATTATAAAAATAAAAGACTAAATTTTTCAACAAACTTAAAAGAAACTATAAAGAAATCTGATATTGTTTTTGTATGTGTAGGAACTCCAACCAAAAGAAATAGTAATAGCGCAGATCTTAGCCAAGTTTATTCCGTAGCAAAAGAAATCTCTAAGTCTATAAATAAATTTA
>CACLRF010000040.1 GCA_902609235.1 uncultured Pelagibacteraceae bacterium | reverse complement strand
AAGGAATTTTGCATCTCCAATTGCAGAAGCTGCCAGCGTTTTAATAGGTCCGGCACTAATTGCGTTAACTCTAATACCTTTAACTCCTAAGTCTCTAGCTAGGTATTTTACACTTGCCTCTAATGCTGATTTACAAACACCCATTACATTATAATTTGGAATAGCTTTTGTGGACTCGTAAGTTAAAGTTAACATACTACCACCTCTTTTCATTATTTTAGAAGCTTCTTTAGCTACCTCAGTAAATGAAAAACACGAAATTAACATACTTCTTAAAAAGTTTTCTCTAGTAGTATTTAAATATTCACCTGATAATTCCGACTTATCAGAAAACGCAACTGCGTGAACAACAAAATCGATTTCACCCCATTGAGTTTTGATATCCTCAAATAATTTTACTACTTCTTCTTTTTTTTCGACATCACAGCTAAATGTAACATTTGAATTTAATTTTTCTGCCAAAGGAACAACTCTTTTTTTAAGAGCATCACCCAAATAAGTAAATGCTAGCTCTGCTCCAGCCTCAGAAAGTTTTTGAGAAATACCCCAAGCAATAGATCTTTCATTGGCTACACCCATGATTAATCCCTTTTTACCTTTCATCAAATTCATAAATTAAACCTTTTCAAAAATTAAAGCTGCGTTAGTCCCCCCAAAACCAAAACTATTTGACATTACAGTATTTAACCCCATCCCAGTTTCAGTTTTTGCAACAATTGGAAATTTTTTAGCATCATCATCCATCTCAGTGATATTTGCAGAGCCTGTAATGAAATTATTTTTCATCATTATTAAACAATAAATTGCTTCATGAACAGAAGCCGCTCCTAATGGGTGACCTGATAAAGATTTTGTTGAACTTATTTTAGGAATATTGCCTCCAAAAGTTTCTTTAATAGCATTAAGCTCAGTTATATCTCCAACTGGAGTAGATGTTCCGTGAGTATTGATGTAATCAATTTTATTTTTAGCAGTTGCAATTGCCATTTTCATACATCTAACAGCACCTTCTCCTGATGGAGCTACCATATCGTATCCATCTGAGGTTGCTCCATAACCAGTTAATTCCGCGTATATTTTAGCCCCTCTTGCTTTAGCATGTTCGTATTCTTCAAGTACTAATACGCCTGCACCACCTGCAATTACAAACCCATCTCTAGTTTTATCATAAGCTCTAGACGCAGATTGTGGAGTGTCATTATATTTTGATGATAAAGCTGTCATAGCATCAAACATTGCTGTCATCGCCCAATGAATTTCTTCACTTCCACCTGCAAAAACAACATCCTGTTTGCCCATTTGAATTAATTCCATAGAATTTCCTATACAGTGTCCACTAGTTGCACATGCAGAACTCATTGTGTAGTTAGTTCCTTTGATTTTAAATGGTACGGCAAGTGTTGCTGAGGCAGTACTGGCCATTGTTCTTGGAACAATAAAGGGACCCATTAGTTTTGGAGTTTTAGCTCTTGTTTTGTCTGCTGCAAGTATGACGTTTTCGATTGATGGGCCACCGGAACCCATTACAATCCCTGTTTTAAAATTACTCACTTCACTTTCTTCTAATCCAGAGTCCTCAATTGCCTCTTTCATTGCAATATAATTATAAGCTGAGCCTGAACCCATAAATCTAATTGTTTTTCTATCGATATGATCTTCAAGTTTAATATTTGGTTTACCATGAACGTGGCTTTTTAAATTATGCTCCTTGTATTCTTCAGCATAAGAAATTCCTGATTTTGAATTTAATAAAGATTGATGAACTTCTTTTTGATTATTTCCTAAACAAGAAACCACTCCTAAACCAGTAATAACTACTCTTCTCATTATTTAAATAACCCTACTTTTAAACTTTCTGCTGAATATATTTTTTTATTATCTGCAAGAACAATTCCATTTGCAAGTCCTACAGTTGTTCCTCCAGGAGACATAATTTTTTTCATATCTATTTCATATCTTACATTTTTTACTCCCTGTAAAACTTCACCTGTAAATTTCACAGTACCCACTCCTAAAGCTCTTCCTTTTCCAGGGTTTCCTAGCCAACCTAGAAAAAAACCTACCAGTTGCCACATAGCATCTAAACCTAAGCACCCTGGCATAACAGGATCTTTTTTAAAATGACAATCAAAAAACCAAAGATTATCTTTAATATCTAATTCAGCTTTTAAAGAGCCTTTATTAAATTTACCATTATTTTCATTGATTTCAGTTATTCTGTCAAACATAAGCATTGGTGGAAGAGGTAATTTTGCATTACCAGGACCAAAAAGATCACCATTTCCACAAGTTATTAAATCATCATAGGAGTATGAGTTTTTTTTCATAATTTGAGCACCCTTATTACTTGATTTAATCCAAATATAATATAATAAAACAATATATTTTTATTCATACTTTAGAATAATTATAAATAACAATGCCAAAAAACTGCAATTTTACTGAAAAATTAAGAGAAGTTGGGCTTAGACCTACCAAGCAAAGAATAAAAATCTGTGAAGTTTTGTATAATAGAGAAAAAACTTTTCACTTCACAATTAACGATTTAGTTAAAATGATATCTGAGCAAATGAATCAAAAGATATCTTTAGCTACAGTTTATAACACAGTTCATGCATTTGAAAAAAAAGGATATTTAAAAGAAATTTCAATAGATAGTCATAAAAGTTATTTTGATACAAACACTTCAGCACATCATCATTTTTTTGATGAAGATACGCATGAGCTAATCGATTGTGATGATAGCGATATAGACAAAATAAATAT
>CACLRF010000039.1 GCA_902609235.1 uncultured Pelagibacteraceae bacterium | reverse complement strand
TTTTTTATCTTCCTGATTACTTTCAACCCTAGTTCTCTCAATTGACAATAAAAATACTTTATTGGATGCAAGATATTTAATATCAGCAATTTTAACTTTAGCCCCTGAACTACAAGCTGAAATCATTTGTAAACCTTCCTGGTCGCTGGCTATTATTTTTGCTAGATATTTATTCACTATTTTAATCTTTTAATTTTAACACCAATTTTTTTTAATTTGTTTTCGATTTTTTCATAACCTCTATCTAAGTGATAAATTCTATTAATATATGATTTACCATTTGAAACTATAGCTGCTAAAACTAAAGCAACAGAAGCTCTTAAATCACTAGACATTAGTTCGGCACCAATGAGGTTAGTATTTCCATCTATCTTAGCTATATTATTTTTAATATTTATTTTAGCTCCTAGCCTTTGTAATTCTGCAACATGCATGAATCTATTTTCAAAAATACTTTCTGTAATTGAACTTTTGCCAACTGCTCTGCACATTAAAACCATTAATTGTGCCTGAAGGTCTGTAGGAATACCTGGAAACTCTTTAGTTTTAATACTTTTTATTGATTTTATTTTTTCGGGTCCTTTAATTATGATTTTATTTTTACCAGTTTTAATTTTAGCACCAATTTTTTTTAGTAATTTTATCTCTGTATCAATAATCTTAGGATTTAAATTATTTATTAGTAAATTACCTTTTGCAAGTGTTGCGGCTACACAAAATGTGCCTGCTTCTATTCTATCAGCCATTACAGAATATTCAGTTTCATTCAAAAAATTTACACCTATAATTTTACAAACTCTTCCAGTCCATTTTATATTTGCTCCAGCTTTATTTAAAAAATTTGTAAGATCTTTAATCTCGGGTTCTATTGCACAATTTTTTAAAACTGTTTTACCTTTCGCTAAACATGCTGCTATTATAGAATTTTCTGTTGCCCCAACACTTATCTTAGGAAAATTTATAGTTGTACCGCTAAGTTTACCTTTTGACTTTGCTACAATATATCCATCTTTTAATTCATATTTCATTCCAAGTTTTTTCAATGCTGCAAGATGATAATTGACCGGTCTAGCACCAATTAAACACCCTCCAGGTAAAGAAGTTTTTGATTTATGGTATTTTGAAATAAGGGGACCTAAAACTAAAATAGAACCACGCATTGTTTTGACTAAAGAGTAACTGGCAAAAGTTTTCATATTTTTTTTATTAAAAATTTTTGCTGTTTTTTTATCCCTTGATAAAATTATTTTAGAACCAAGAGACTTTAATAAATTTAACATAGTATTAATGTCTCTAACTCTTGGTAAGTTTTTGATAACTACAGGTTTATCAAATAATAATGTTGCAGCTAATATTGGTAGGGATGCATTCTTCGAACCTGAAATTGAGACTTTGCCCTTGATTTTACATGGCCCATTAATCAGAAATTTATCCATAAATTACTTTTTAATCTTAGCAACCTGAATTGTGGTTTGACCCTGATATTTGCCGTTCTTTGACTTGTAAGTTGTCTCTGGTTGAGTATCTGATTTGAAAAATAAAAATTGCGCTATTCCCTCGTTTGAATAAATTTTTGCAGGATTGGGTGTTGTATTACTTAGCTCAATTACAATATTGCCCTCAAATTCATTTTCAATGGGTGTAACGTTACAAATAATTCCTGTCCTTGCATAAGTACTTTTTCCCACACAAATACATAAGACGTCTTTTGGTATTCTAAAGTATTCGACTGTTTTAGCTAAAACAAATGAATTTGGTGGGATAATACAGTGTGATCCTTTTCGTTCTATAAAGTTATCATCTGAAAAATTCTTTGGGTCAACTAAAGAACTATTTACATTAGTAAATATTCTATATTCATCGGAGATTCTTACATCATATCCCATACTACTTAATCCATAAGAAATTTTTCCTTCAGAAACTTGATGATCCAAAAATGGCTCAATCATATTGTGCTCTTTACACATTTTTTTAATCCAAGAATCTGGTTGAATTGACATTATTTATTTTTCTTTTTATTTTTTTTTTGGAAAATTTTTCTTTTCTTCAAATTTTTTCTTAGCGCCAAACTTAAACGCTCATTTTTGTCTTTTGAATTCATTCTTTATTTGGGTTAGTAAGGAAATCTAAAGAAATTGGTTTGTTAGGATCTAATGCAGGTGTTTTTCTTTCTTCTTTTTTAGGGCCTTCTTTAGCTAAACGTTTAGCTTTTTTTTCAGCAAGCTTTCTTTCTTTTTTAGCTTGCTTTTCCATAAGCTTTTTACCTTTGGTTGATTTGTAATCGTAGTGAATTCCCATAACATTTTCCTAAAATAGATATAAATCATATTAATCAAAAAATTAAGGCAATAATTTGAAAAAAATGCTTTATTATCAATAAAATACAATTTGTCTCTAAGCTCCTGTAGTTAAATGGTATAACAAGTCATTGGTAATGACTAGTTCCCTGGTCAGTACAGGGTGGGAGCACCACTAATTTCTATAAAAAAACTTTCTCAAAAATATTGTAATCAGAATTAAAAAAAAGAAAGCTGCTAAAGGAATATATATATCGGGTGAAAATATTATATCAGTTATTTTAGGTACTTGAGCATTTTGGTCTATAATTTTTTCTAAACCGCTACCGATAGAAACTGATAAGAAAATTTGAGGAATTATTCCAATCAATGTAGCAAAGAAAAAGTTTATAACTTTAACATTAAATAAGGTTGGTAAGAGACAACTAAGCTGCCAAGGTATACCACCTATAAAACGATAAATTAATAAATAAATAAATTCAGACTTTTTAAATTTTATTTCTAAGTTATGAAACTTATTTAAAAATTTTTCTCTAATTACCTGTTTTAAAAAATAATTTCCAAAAATATATAAAAAAGTAGCACCAATACTTAGGCCCAAAACAACAACAAGAGTCCCTATCCATTTTCCAAATATAAAACCACCCATTAAAGCAACTGGAGATCCAAA
>CACLRF010000038.1 GCA_902609235.1 uncultured Pelagibacteraceae bacterium | reverse complement strand
GAAGGAAATTAGATCTCGCTAAAAATAGAATGTATTGCAATTACGCTTTTTATTTTGGGGCAACAGCAGATAACGCAGATGATCTAGCAAGTTTAAAAGGTTTGGAGGGGTGCTGTGGAATTAAACTTTTTGCCGGATCTTCAACAGGTAATTTATTAGTTGCTGAAGAGGAAGATATTGATAAGGTTTTTCAAAATGCCTCAAAAGTTGTAGCGGTTCATTCTGAAGATGAGGCAATTTTAAAAGTTAATAAGAAATTGATAAAAGAGGGAGATGTTCATACTCATCCAGTTTGGAGAAGTGCAGAATGTGCAATAGCATCTACTAGAAGAATTGTTCGAATTGCAGAAAAGCATAACAAAAAAGCTCATGTACTTCATATTACAACAAAAGAAGAAATTGATTTTCTATCACAACACAAAGGAAACATAACATTTGAGATTACTCCCCAGCATTTAACTCTTTATGCTCCAGATTGCTATGACAAACTTGGAACTTACGCTCAGATGAACCCGCCATTAAGAGATAAATCTCATTATGATAGATTGTGGTATGGAGTGAGAAATAACTTTAATGATACCATTGGATCTGATCATGCTCCTCATTTAAAAGAAAACAAAGATAAAGTATATCCTTACACGCCTTCAGGAATGCCAGGAGTTCAAACTTTAATGCCTGTTATGTTAAATCACATAAATGATGGAAAATTATCTCTTAACCAATTGATGAACTTTGTTTGTGAAAATCCAGTTAAAATTTTTGGAATTAAAAACAAGGGTTTCATTAAAGAAGGTTATGATGCAGACTTTACTATAGTAGATATGAACAAAACTATTGAGATTAAAAACGAAAATATTGAGAGTAAATGTAAATGGTCACCATTTAATGGATTTAAATTTAAGGGAACACCTACACATACGATTATTGCAGGAAAAATAAAAATGCAGGATGGAAAAATTTTAGGTGATCCTTATGGAACACCTTTGCAGTTTAGCTAAGCTTTCCAGTAAAACTATTTACCAAAATTACACCTATCACAATTAAGAATAATCCCAATATAGCTTGCCAAGCTAAAATTTGTTTAAAGATTATATAGCCCAGAATTGCAATTGTAAAAATACCAAGACCACTCCATGTTGCATACATAATTGCGATAGGTATCTTATCTGCTACAAATGTTAACAAATAGAAAGCACAAAGGTAAAAAAACGCAAGAGCAGCTGTTGGAATTAGTTTTGTAAAATTTTGTGTTACAGGTAATAACATCGTACCAGCAACTTCAAAAAATACTGCACCTGCAAGAAATAAATATGTTTTAACCATTATTTAAGATTTTATGTTGAATTAAATCTTCCTTAATCTCAGTTAAAATTGCTGGATCATCTATTGTTGGTGGAATTTTATATTCTACATTATCGGCAATTTTTCTTATTGTTCCCCGTAAGATTTTTCCTGATCTTGTTTTAGGCAATCTTTTTATAACAATTACAACTTTAAATGCAGCAACTGGACCTATTTTTTCTCTAACCATTTGTACACATTCTTTAGATATAGTGTCATTATCTTTGTCAACACCAGATTTTAAAACTACTAAACCAATAGGTAATTGACCTTTTAATTTGTCTGCTATTCCAAGTACCGCACATTCAGCAACAGATTGATGTTCTGACAAAACTTCTTCAATCGCTCCGGTTGATAATCTATGACCTGCTACATTTATAATATCGTCTGTTCTAGACATGATCCAAATATAACCATCATCATCGATGTGACCCGCATCATATGTTTGGTAGTAACCTTTATAATTAGACATATAGTTTTCTTTGTATCTCTGATCTGCTTTCCATAATGTTGGAAAAGTCCCAGGAGGCAAAGGGAGTTTTACAACGATGTCTCCCATTTCATTTGGTTTTGCTAAAGATTGATCTGGTTTAATAATTTTTACGTCATAACCAGGAACAGCTTTACATGCTGAACCATATTTTGTTTTCATCATTTCAATACCTGTACAATTTGAGCTAATTGCCCAGCTAGTCTCTGTTTGCCACCAATGATCAATCACTGGAACTTTAAGTAAATTTTCAGCCCACTTTATAGTATCTGGATCAGCTCTTTCTCCAGCAAGGAATAAGCTTTCAAAACTACTCAAATCATATTTTGAGAAAAATTTACCTTCAGGATCTTCTTTTTTTATAGCTCTGAAAGCTGTTGGAGCTGTAAAAAGAGATTTTACTTTGTAATCTGAGATTATTTTCCAAAAGGCACCTGCATCAGGTGTTCCTACTGGCTTTCCTTCGAACAAAACTGTAGTGCATCCTTTAAATAATGGAGCATAGACAATATAAGAGTGTCCGACAATCCAACCAATGTCACTTGCAGACCACCAAATATCATCTGTATCTATGTTGTATATATTTTTCATAGTCCATTTGAGAGCAACAATGTGACCTCCAATGTCTCTTACAATACCTTTTGGCGTTCCTGTTGTACCTGATGTATACAAAATATAGGCAAACTCATTCGAGCTCATTTCAACACAGTCTGCGTCTTCAGCATTAGAGACAACTTCTTCCCAGCTGACCTGACTTGGAGCATTTAATTTAACCTCATGACCAGGTCTTTGAAACAAAATCATCTTTTCAATTTTGTGATTGGCTATTTTGATAGCTTCATCTACAAGCGGTTTGTATTCAACTGTTCTTCCGGGCTCAAAACCACACGAAGCTGTTACTAATATTTTTGCTCTGCTGTCATCAATTCTGCTTGCAAGTTCATTTGAGGCAAATCCTCCAAATACTACAGAGTGAATTGCACCTATCCTTGCACAAGCCAGCATAGCAACCACTGCTTCAGGGATCATTGGCATGTAAATGATCACTCGGTCACCTTTATTAGCTCCTTGAGCTTTCAATGCACCTGCAAACTTAGAGACCTTCGACCTTAATTCTTCATAAGTAAATTGACTTTTGTTACCTGTGATAGGACT
>CACLRF010000037.1 GCA_902609235.1 uncultured Pelagibacteraceae bacterium | reverse complement strand
GGTTTGGGCTGGATTGTAAATTACATCATAAAACAATTTACTTTTTCCCACATTTGAAAAATCTAAGTTTATAGTTTCGTTTTTTAAACCCAGACTTGTAGCATTTATAACTACATCAAAGTTAGGTAAATTCCCCCATTCGATAACTTTCAAATTATCGAACAAAATTTTCAAATTTTGTGCTTTATCTATAGTTCTGTTGCTAACCATAATTTCAGAAACATGCATATTTTTTAAAGCAAAAACTATTGAAGGCACTACTCCTCCGGCTCCTAAAATTAAAATTTTTTTACCTTTCATATTAAAATTTAATTTTTTTACCGCGGTATCAAAGCCAGCAATATCAGTGTTATGTCCGACTAAATGGCCATCATCAAAGACAATGGTGTTTACTGATTGGGTTTGTTCTGCTGCTAAGCTTAATTTGTCTAGAAAAGGTATTACTGATTTTTTAAAAGGTACTGTAACATTACAACCAATTATTTTTTGTTGTTTAATGTCCTGAATAAGATTTTTAATCTCATTCTCCTCAAGTTTAATTTTATCATATATTGCGTCAATATTATTTTTTTTTAACCAATAATTATGCAATTTAGGTGACAGAGAATGATCAATAGGATTTCCAATTACAAAATATTTTTTCATTTTAAAGAACCAATATATTCCTTAATTTTTTGAACAGGCAGTCCCATGATTGTATCTTCATTACCTTCTATGCTTATAAACAAATTTCTACCCTCACTCTCAATTTGATAAACATTATATGCATAAAGAACATCATCAGTTATTTTTGATAAATAATCTTTTAATTCATCGTCAGATAAATTTTTCATAGTTAATTTTGCTTTATCAGTGTAGTTCCATATCATTGATCCATTTTTCGATATACAGACTGAACTAATTAAAAAATGTGATTTACCATTAAGTTTTTTTAATATCTTCATTGCTTCTTCTCTGCTTTCTGGCTTGGAAATTATTTCACCTTCTAAATCAATTACGCTATCTGCTCCTAACACTATATTATCAATTTTTTTCATGCTGACTTTGTTGGCCTTCAATTCGGCTAGATTTTTTGAAATTAACTCTGGGCTTGCCTTTTCTTTGATTAAACTTTCTTTGACAATATCTTCATCTACATTTGATGGCTCAACAATACTTTCAATGTTGTTTCTATCTAGTATTTCTTTTCTAACTTTGCTTTTAGATGCAAGAATAATTTTATTTGGCATTATTTAAATATATTTCATGAATTTTTATAATCGATGCTGCTGTTTCTTCAACAGATTTCCTGGTTACATCTATTAAAGGCCATTTATATTTTTGAAATGTTTTCTTGGCGTCTAAAACCTCTTTTTTAATATTCTCTAAATCTGTATATTGAATGTTTTCTGTTTCTTTTAAAGAGTTCATTCTATTTTTTCTTAAGTCAGCCAATCTTTCTGGTTCGGTACTTAATCCTACTACACATGCCATCTTAGGATTTTTTTTAAGAGTTTCGGGTAATGAATTTTCATTAACTAAAGGAATGTTTGATGTCTTAAATCCTTTATTGGCCAAATAAATAGATGTCGGCGTTTTGCTGGTTCTGCTTACACCTACAAGAATTATATCGGATTTATGTACTTCATTTATTAAATTTCCATCATCATGATTCATTGTAAATTGAATTGCTTCTATTCTATCGTAATATTGTTCGTTTAATGTGTGTTGGCCGCTTGGTTCATGGGTGGCTTTTTGATTAAGGATTTTTGAAAAATTTAAAATTAAATTACCAAGAACACCAAAGCATGGGATTTTTTTATCTTCACTCACATTTGCTAAATATTTAGCCAAATTGTTGTCCACAATAGTATATAAAATTATTGCATTTGAGTTTTTTTGAGCGTCTTCTAAAATTTTTAAAATTTGGTTTTCTGTTCTTGTAAAAGAGTAGGAATGAACTTTATATTCTGTATTTAAAAATTGAGCCTTCAAAGCTAAAAATATTCTATCTAGGGTCTCACCCGTTGAGTCAGAAATTAAGTATATTTGATATGTATTACTCATGAATAAATTGTTAATAAATTTGTAATATTTTAATTAAATTTCACAATTTAAAATTTTTTAAATTAACCTTGTAAAAACTGCTATTTATTAACATTAATAATAAATAGGGCAAAACAATCCACAAAAATTAATATGATGAAAAAAGCTTCATTTTAAACAATTTTATTCACATAACATGTTGGTAAATTGTGAATATAATGTTTATAAAAATTAATCACCTTTATTCACAAGATATATTACAACTACAATAATTAATAATACTTATTTATGAAACCTTTAAACAAAGTAATAATAAACAACGACACTTCCTTCAATCCTATATGGATTATGAGACAAGCAGGTAGATATTTACCAGAATTTAGAGAAATAAGAAAAGAAAATCCTAATTTTATTAATTTGTGTTTAAATGATGATTTGTCTTCAGAAATAACTCTACAACCATTAAAGAGATTTGATCTAGACGCTGCAATAATATTTTCAGATATCTTAATGCTTCCTTATGGATTAGGCCAAAAAGTAGAATTTGAAAAGAACTTTGGACCTAAATTAGGAAAATTAGATTTAAGTCAAATTGCTAGGATTGATGAGATTGATTTTGTAGAAAAAGTACATCGTGTATATAAGGCAATAAAAAAAGTTAACTTAAACCCTGTTTTAAAAAACAAAAATACCATTGGCTTTGTTGGTGCTCCATGGACATTATTAGTTTATATGATTAATCAACAGTCGCCTAAAAAAAATTTAAGAAAAGATTTTTTTAAAGATGAGTTTTTAATAAATAGAATTTTATTAATTATTGAAAAATTTTTAAAGGTTCATATAAAAAATCAAATTGATAATGGTGCAAATGTTATTCAAATTTTTGATAGTTGGGCAGGTTTATTAGAAGAAAAAGATCTACCAAATTATGTTTATTCGCCAACTTTAAATTTAGTTAATTATGTAAAATCCTTAAATACACCAGTGATATGTTTCCCTAGAGAAATAAAAAATTATAAAGAATTTTGTGAAATCGTTAAGCCCGATGCTATAAACATCGATTATAATGTTGATCCAAAAAATATACTTAAGGTTATAAAGATCCCTATACAAGGTGGTTTAGACCCAAAAATTTTGTTAACAGATAGAGAGATATTAATTAAAGAGGCTTATAAATATTTGGAAATTTTTCGAGATCATCCATATATATTTAATCTCGGTCATGGTATTTTGCCTGAAACAAATCCAGAAATGGTTGAAAACTTAATTAAAATTGTAAAAGATTTTAAATGATTGAAAAAAACCACCCACCAATAAAATATGGTAAGACA
>CACLRF010000036.1 GCA_902609235.1 uncultured Pelagibacteraceae bacterium | reverse complement strand
AGATCTTTGTTTACTAAAGGTTACAAATATCTATTTGCTGTATTAGCTCCAGCTAACTTATATCTTGATGTTGCTATAGATCTAGCAGTTGAAAAGAATAATGGAAAAGGGGTTACTGTTGCTATGGCGTTTGAACAAGATGCATTTTCTCAAGACGTAAGACTTGGTGTTTTAGATGCAATTAAGAGAACTGGCTCAAAAAAAGTAATTGACGATAAATTACCGAAAGAGCTTAATGATATGGCTGCTACTTTAGTCAAAGTAAAACAAATGAAACCAGATGTTTTAGTTGTATCAGGTCATACTAAAGGTGCTCTAACTGCTATTAGACAAATATCTGAGATGAAAGTAGACGTTCCAATGCTAGCTATGACACACTGCGATGCAGCTAAACTATCAAAGCAACATGGTAAAAATTCTCAGTACGCTTTATGCGCTTCTCAATGGCACAAAACACTAACTTACAAAGATGATTTCTTTAAAGATGGTATGACTTATGATGCAGACTTTACTAAAGAGTTTGGTTATGCACCTCCATATCAAGCAGCAGAATCTTCAGCTGCTCTATTGGTATTTAAAGATGCATTCGAGAGAGCAAATTCTTTTGATCAAAAGAAAGTAAGAGATGCTCTTGCAGCTACTAACATGCAAACTTTTTATGGAAACATAAAATTTGCTGAAGGTGGTCAGAATGTTGACAAGCCAATGGTACTTTTCCAAGTAATGTGTGATGATGCAGGAAAATGTGAAAATAAGGTTGTTGCTCCAACTAAATGGGCATCAGCTAAGTTAATTCACCCAATTCCTTCGTGGTCTAAAAGATAAAAAAATCTATAAATACCCCCTAATATATTTTATATAGGGGGTATTTTTTTAAAAGGTTCATTATGGATTTCATGGTCTTCCAATATCCAATGATTTCTGTTCAAGCATGCTTGGATGGAATTCTTCTTGGAATTTTATTTGCATTAATTGCTTATGGTATGGCTCTGCAATGGGGAGTTATGAATATTATCAATATCGCCCAAGGTGATCTTGTTATTTTAGGAGGATACATTGCTTATTTTATGTATCTATACGGAATCCATCCAGCTTGGGGAGTAATCGTTGCTCCAGTAATAATGTATTTTGTTGGTATCGCAATTTATAAACTTGTAATTAATAAAGTAGTAGATAGAGATTTATTTATCTCTATTTTAGCGACTTTTGGAATAAGTATTCTTTTCATGCAACTAATGAACTTTGCATTTGGAGCAGATGTTGTTCTTGCAAATTCAGATTACGGAACAACTATGTTATTTAATAATAATGTCGTTCTACCTAATTCAAAAATATTTTCAGCCTTCATAAGTATTTTATTTGCAATTTGCTTAGTGATTTATATGAAAAAATCTAAGCTAGGTCGCGCAATTAGAGCTACAGCACAAAATGCAAGAGCAGCCAAGATTTTAGGCGTAGATACAGAAAAAGTTTATGCAGCAACATTTGGAATTAATGCAGCGCTTTGCGGTGTTGCTGGTGCATTAATATCTATAACATTTACTATACATCCTTATATGGGTTTACCTTACACAATAAGATCTTTTATGATCGTAATTGTTGCTGGACTTGGAAATTTGCCAGGTGTTGCAATGTCAGGAATGGGATTGGGTGTATTTGAGGAATTTGCTGATTATATTTTAGGAACAGAATTTAGAATAGGATCAGTATTTTTGCTTTTAGTTTTAATACTTATTTACAGAAGATTTAAACTTTCTAGAAAAAGGGAATACTTAAAATAATGAAAAACAATTCAATTTTATATATTGGAATTTTAATTTTTGGTATAGCCGCTCCATTTGTATTCCCAGCTTTTAAAGTTCAGTTATCAATACTATGTGTACTAATAGTGCTTGCAACTACTTGGAATATTCAAGGGGGTGAAATGGGGTATAATTCATTTGGAAATATTCTCTTTTACGGTCTTGGTATGTATCTATGTGCATCTGTGCAAGTTGGAATGTTTTTCCCGCTAGCTGAGTGGACTGAAAGTGGTGGAGAGAAGACATTTGTGCATACTCCTGCACAATTTTTTCAAGGCATGGCTGTTGGATTGGTAGTTGCCGCAGTTGTACCAACCATTGTAGCAGGTTTAATTGGGTACTCTATTTTAGGACTTAGAGGACATTATTTTGCAATTTGCACACTAGGGTTAGGTGTTGCAGCAGGTGAAATTTCTGGAGGAATTGAAATCATTGGAGCTGGACAGGGTTTTACTACACCACCATTTCCTGACGTTGGAAGTTTAGATTCAAGAGGAGAATTTTTTTATTTTTTAAGCTTCTTTACATTAGTGCTCACATTCATTGCTGTGCGTTCAATATATTCTACAAGATTTAAATTAATACTTAATGCTATTAGAGATAACGAGGATAAAGCTGAAGCAATGGGTATTGAAACAATGAAGTATAAAATTATTGGCTGGATGATCTCAGCTTTCTTTTGTGGATTAGCAGGAGGAATAATGGGTGGCTTAGTTGGATACATCGACTCAACAGATGTTGCATTCGATGGAAGAGAGATGGGAGTATTCATGGTATTAATGGCAATACTTGGAGGTAAAGGAACACTTTGGGGTCCAATTATTGGAGCAACTGTTTTTCATATATTTAAAGAAGGGTTTTGGACATTCTTTTTAGGTTGGCAGTATGTTGCTCTAGGAGTTTTGATAGTTGTAATTGTAATTTATTTCCCAGAAGGAATTATGGGATGGTTAAGAGAAAAATATCCAGAAAGATTTGGTGAAGTAATTGACGAAAAAGATCGTAAAGCGCAGGTAGAACTCAAATGAGTATTTTAGAAGTTAGCAATGTAAGTAAATCTTTTGGTGGCGTTAAAGCGAACGTTGACATTTCAATGAATGTTGAAAAAGGTAAGATAGTTGGATTAATTGGGCCAAATGGTTCAGGAAAAACTACATTATTCAATTCGATTGTAGGAACTTATCCAATAGATAATGGATCTATAAAATTTAATGGTAAAGAAGTTTCTGAATTACCTGTACCAGTTATTGCAAAACTAGGTTTATTACGAACATTTCAGCAAACTAGAATTTATGGAAAGCTTAATTGTATTGAAAATATGCTTATAAGTCACAAAGGTAGTGACGCAAATTTAATGAAAATATTCTCAAAAATTCCTCAGGAATTAACAGATAAAGCTGAGAATTTATTGAATTTTGTTGGATTGTATCAAAAGAGAAAGCTTAGGGCAGGAGATTTATCTTTTGGACAACAAAAGCTACTTGAGCTTGCAATGGCATTAATGAATGAGCCAGAAATGCTTTTATTAGATGAACCAACTGCAGGAATTAATCCTACTTTGATCAATGGAATTATAGATAGGTTGATAAAAGTAAATAAAGACTTTGGAATTACTCTTTTAGTTATAGAGCATAACATGAGAGTAATAATGCAATTAGCTGAGAATATTTTTTGTTTAGCTCACGGTAAAATGTTAGCTAATGGTTCGCCAGATGAAGTTAAAAACGATAAGCGTGTTATCGATGCTTATTTAGGAGCTCAATAATGTCAAATCAATATGAAGTTTTAGGTAAGGCTCCAACACCAGAAGATTTAAAAAAATTATCTCCAGATGAAGTTCATTTAACAATTAAAAATTTAAATGCTGGATATGGAAAAATGGAAATTTTGCATAACTTTGATTTATTTGTGAATAAAGCACAATCACTTTGTTTAATTGGTCC
>CACLRF010000035.1 GCA_902609235.1 uncultured Pelagibacteraceae bacterium | reverse complement strand
AGATTTTTTAAAAATCATGGTTTGTTCAAATTAAAAAATAGACCACAGTGGTACACAGTATCTAATAGAAGCAGAACTTATGTAAGCAAAATACTTTCTAAAATAAGTGGTGAGCATTATAAAAATTATAAAGTTACAAAAATAAAAAGAAAATCATCAGGATTAGATTTATATTATGGTGGAGAAAGCGAATTCTTTGATTATGATAAAATAGTTTTGGCAACACATGCTGATGAAGCTTTAAAGATAATTGAAAATCCAACTGAGGATGAGAAAAATATTCTTTCGAATTTTAGCTACAAAAATAATATAGCCTATATACATACAGATCAGCGGGCCATGCCAAAAAATAAAAAAGCTTGGTCTTCTTGGAATTCATCAATTGATGATAAGAATTTAGAGAAAAATTCAATAACCTACTGGTTAAATTTATTACAAAATTTAAAGTGTGATGAAAATATTTTTTTAACACTAAATCCTTACTTCAATATCGATGAGAAAAAAATATTGAGAAAAGTAAAATTTACACACCCATATTACGATCAAAAAGCATTAGATGCTCAATCAGAGCTTATTAAAATACAAAATCAAAAAGATTTACTTTTTTGTGGCAGTTATTTTGGTTATGGATTTCATGAAGATGGAATAAAATCATCTATTGAAATGCTGAAAAACCTTAATGATTAGTTCTTGTATATATAATGGAAGTGTAATCCATAAGAGATTTAAACCAAAAGAACATTTTTTTAAATACAAGGTGTTTTCACTTTTTATTGATCTATCAGAGTTAAATGAGCTTAACGATAAATTAAAATTTTTTTCTTTAAACAAATTTAATTTAATTAGTTTTTACGAAAAAGATCATGGTGATCGTGATGGCTCATCTCTTTTTGAGTGGGTAAAAAAAAATCTAATTAATAACGAAATCAGTACAGATAATATAAAAGTTAAACTTTTGTGCTATCCAAGAATATTTGGTTATGTTTTTAATCCACTAAGTATTTTTTTTGTATACGATAAAAATAATAATTTAATTTCTATATTATATGAGGTTAAAAACACATTTGGTGAGCAACACACATATGTTTTTAAAGTGAAAGGACAAAATAAATTAATTCAAAATAATTGCTCAAAGAAATTTCATGTTTCACCATTTATTGAAATGGATTGTAATTATTTTTTTCGTATATTAAATCCAGAGCAGAAGTTGTCAGTTGTAATAGATCAATACGATCAAGAGGGAAAAATTCTATTCGCATCACAAGAAGGTGAAAGATCTGATTTGACAAGCAAAAACTTAATGAATTCTTATCTTAAACACCCTTTAATGACATTTAAGATTATCTCTGCGATACATTTTGAAGCGTTTAAATTATGGATTAAAGGAATTAAATTTATTAAGAAAAAATTTAAAATTAAAAATAATATAACAGTAGAAAATTAATGTTTTTGAATAACGCCGCAGATAAATTAGTTTTTAAATTTCTTAATAAAATAAATCATGGTTATCTAGAGCTAATTACACATGAAGGAAAAGTTTTTAAGTTTGGAAATCCAAATGAAAAATTGCATGCAAATATTTCAATCAAAAAACCAGATTTTAATTATAATTTAATTAGAGGTGGTAGTATTGGATTTGCTGAGAGCTACATGAGAGGTGAATTTGAAACTGATAACTTATCAAATTTAATCGAATTAACTGCAAGAAATATAGAAGTCATATATAAATTTTCTGGCCTTCTTGATTTTCCAATAATTAATTTTTTAAAAAATAAAATAATCAAAAATACAAAAAGTAGAAGCAAAGAAAATATTGCTAAACATTATGATCTTGGGAATGATTTTTTTTCTCTTTGGTTAGATGACACACTTACATACTCAAGTGCTATTTTTGATGATAAATCAAAAAATCTATCTGATGCTCAAAATAACAAATATCAAAAATTAATTGATCTAATTAAACCAAATAATGGTGACAAAGTTTTAGAAATAGGATGTGGTTGGGGAGGTTTTGCTGAGTATCTAGGTAAAAAATACGATGTTAAACTAGACTGTATTACAATATCAAAAAAACAATTTGAATACGCAAAAGAAAGAATTTTTAATTGTGGTTTAAACGAAAAAGTAAATATTGAAATAAAAGATTACAGAGATCTTAAAGGTAGATACAATTCAATTGCTTCTATAGAGATGATTGAGGCAGTTGGTCAAAATTATTTAGAGGGTTATTTTAAAACTATTAAAACCAACTTATCTGATGGTGGCAAAGCAGCTATTCAAGCAATTACAATCGATGATAGGTTATTTGATAGATATAAAAACAAACAAGACTTTATTCAAAAATATATTTTTCCAGGTGGTTTTTTGCCAAATAAAAATAGCATTAATCGATATGTTTCTGACAACGGTTTAACTGTTAATTCATATATTTCTTATGCTAATCATTATGCAGATACATTAGCTTTATGGAGAAATGAGTTTTTAAAAAAATGGGATTTAATAAAAAATCAAGGTTTTGACTCAACATTTAAAAGAATGTGGGAGTTTTACCTTTCTTATTGTGAAGCAGGATTTAAGTCAAAAAATATAGATCTAATTCAGTTTTCAATGCAAAATAAATAAAATAATGGAGATATTTATGCGAAATATAAAAATTATTAAGCCAATTTCGTTGATAATTTTGTTATTCTTAATTACAAGTTGCTCGAATAATAGCGCTATGAAACCAGAAGATTTTAAAAATAAAGAACCGAGATTAATCATTGAAGAATATTTATCTGGAAATGTTAAGGCTTGGGGTGTTTTACAAAATAGATCAGGAAAAGTTACAAGACAATTTTCTGCAGACTTAAATGGAACTTGGGATGGAAAGCAGCTAATTCTTAAAGAAAAATTTAATTGGGATGATGGTGAAGTTCAAGACCGAGAATGGAAAATAAATAAAATTGATGAAAACAATTATGAAGGGACAGCAGGTGATGTTGTTGGTAAAGCGAAAGGTTATTCTTATGGACCTGCATTTAAATTTGAATATGTTTTATTAGTTCCAGTCAAAGGTAAAGAGATAAAAATCACTTTTGATGATTGGATTTTTAAACAAGATGATAGAGTTGCAATAAATAGAGCAACTATGACAAAGTTTGGTTTTAAACTAGCAGAATTAACAGTTGTATTTGTAAAAGATTAACTATTTTTTTTGATATTTTGTAAGTTTTCCAACTAATCCAAAATAAATTTTACTTGGTAAAAAACTAAGCAGCTTTAATGTTATTGTAAGTGATTTTGGAAAATGTATTTCAAATGTATTTTTGTTTACTAAACCTTCAAAAATTTGATCTGCTGCATACTCGGGTGTTTTTAAAAAAGGCATTTTAAAATCATTTTTATCTGTCATTGGAGTTTTAATAAAACCAGGAGACACTAAACAAACACGTACATTGTGTCTTTTAAAATCAAAGTACAAACTTTCAGCTAAGTTATTTAATGCCGACTTTGATGGTCCATATCCTGTTGAATTAGGTAATCCTCTATATCCCGCAATTGATGACACAATAGTTATTATTCCTTTTTTTTTATCTCTAAAGTACTGTTCAACAGCTTTAATACAATTAACTGTTCCAAAAAAATTTACCTTAAATACGTCTTCCATTTGCTCGACATCTATTTCTCTCTCTTTTTTTTGGATCCCATGTTCCTGTTGAAAAAAAACAAATATCTATATTTTCAAATTTGTTTTTAATTTCATTAAATACTTCTTTACACTTTTCTTTGTCAGTCACATCTAAAGGAAAACCTGAAATATTTTCATAAGAATTTGAAAGCTCATTCAATAATTCAGCTCGTCTTGCAGATATAGCAACATTCCATCCCATGGCTGCAAACTTAATTGCTAAAGCTTTACCAATGCCAGTACTTCCTCCAGTAATCCAAATAGTTTTTTTACTCATTTTTTGTTATGTATATATTTAATATGCTTAAAAACAAATTTTTAACATTTCTGTTGTTTCTTGCTATTACATTCTCTGCCTC
>CACLRF010000034.1 GCA_902609235.1 uncultured Pelagibacteraceae bacterium | reverse complement strand
TTCATTTGTTGATATAGCTGGTCTTGTGAAAGGTGCTTCTAAAGGTGAAGGATTAGGCAATAAATTTCTGTCTCACATAAGAGAAGTTGATGCTGTTATTCATATGATTAGATGCTTTGACTCAGATGATATTCAAAATGTTAATCCTGATGTTGACCCAATAAGAGATCTTGAGATCATTGAAACTGAGATGATGCTAGCTGATCTAGAATCTATTCAAAAAAGACTTGAAAAAAATAATAAGAAAAATGTAGACGAAGATCAGATAAAGATTTTAGAAATTGCATTAGACTGTATTAATAATGATAAAGATATATCAATTTTAAAATCTAAATTTGATACTAAACAACTAAATCAAAGTGGCCTTTTATCAATAAAACCCAAGATTTTTGTCTGCAATGTAGATGAACAAAGTATCCAGGGTGGAAACAAGTACACCCAAAACTTTATTGAAAAATTTGAGAAAGATAACACTCTGATTGTTTCTGCAGACATAGAAAACCAAATAAATGAGTTAGCAGATGATGAAAAAAAAAATTATATGGATATGATTGGTTTACAAGATACAGGTCTAAGTATGTTAATTCAAAAGGGATATAAAATATTAGGACTTGATACGTATTTTACTTCTGGACCTGAAGAAACAAGAGCTTGGACAATACAAAAAAATTGTACCGCTCCTAAAGCTGCTGGAGAAATTCATACTGATTTTGAAAAAGGTTTTATTAGAGCTGAAACTATATCTTATGAAGATTTCATAGCCAATGATGGATGGATAAATTCTAAGGCTAACGGAAAAATGAGATTGGAGGGTAAAGACTATATTGTGAAAGATGGAGACGTATTAAACTTCAGATTCAACACGTGACCAAATTTTTTTCATACTAAAGTAAACTAGAATTGTTAAAATAATTAAATAGACTATTGCTTTAAAGCCCATTTGATGTCGAGCTTCTAAATGAGGTTCAGCAGACCACATTAAAAAGGTCGTTACATCTTTTGACATCTGCTCTACTGTTGCATTTGTTCCATCACCATACTCTACCAATCCATCTGATAATGGAGCAGCCATTCTAATTTTATTACCATACATAAATTTGTTGTAGTAAACTCCATCATCTAAAGATACATTGCTAGGAGCTTCTTCATATCCTTGTAATAAGGAATAGATATAGTCAACACCACCTCCTCTTGCTTTTACCAAAACAGACATATCGGGAGGATACGCACCACCATTTGCAGCTTGAGCAGCTTTTACATTATCGTATGGCATTACAAATTTATCAGATAATTTACCTGGCCTTGTAAACATTTCACCATCAGAATTTGGGCCATCAGTTACTTCAAATGAAGCTGCTATAGCTTTCGCTTGAGCTTCAGAGAATTCCGGCCCACCTGGTTCTGCTAAATTTCTATAACTTAAATACTTCATGGAATGACATGAAGCACACACTTCAGTATAAACTTGATAACCTCTTTGAAGAGAAGCTCTATCAAATTTTCCAAATAGACCCTTAAAACTCCAATCAGTTTTTAAATATTCTGCTTTTTCAGCAGCAAAAGAATATGAATACGAAACAATAATTAATATTATTATAGAAAATAATTTAGATAAATTTTTCACCTTATTCTAATTTACTCTCTTTATTTCTGGCGGCAGCTAAATTTGGTGAACCACCGAGAACAGGTTCAGTAATACTTAGAGGCACTGGTATAGTTTTTTCTTTAAATCCTAAAACAGGAAGAATGATTAAAAAATGTAAAAAGTAATACGCTGTTGCAACTCGTGCTATCAACAAGTAAAGTCCTTCAGCTGGCATCGCGCCCACATAACCAAGTATTAAAACATCTGCAACTAGTATCCAGTAAAATTGTTTATATAAAGGTCTAAATACTGCTGATCTTATTTTTGAAGTATCTAACCAAGGTAAAACTGCTAAGATTAATATTGCAGATAACATAGCCACAACTCCTAACAATTTATCAGGAACTGATCTTAATATTGCATAAAAAGGTAATAGATACCACTCGGGAACAATGTGTGCAGGTGTTACCATTGGGTTTGCCTCAATATAATTATCTGCATGACCTAAGATATTTGGTGCATAGAATACAAAGAAAGCAAACACGATCATGAACATTAATAAAGCAAAGCCATCTTTAATAACAATATAAGGATGAAATGGAACTGTATCCTTTGAAGGTTTTTTAATATCTATTCCAACTGGATTGTTGTTACCAGGAACATGTAAAGCCCATATATGTAAAACAACTAATCCTAAAATTAAAAATGGAATTAAATAATGCAAAGTAAAAAATCTAGTTAAAGTAGGGTTGTCAACCGAATAACCACCCCACAACCAAGTAACTATTCCCTCTCCTACTAAAGGAATAGCACTAAATAAATTTGTAATAACTGTTGCTCCCCAAAAACTCATTTGACCCCATGGCAACACATAACCCATAAAGGCTGCAGCCATCATTAATAAATAAATTATTATTCCTAAAATCCATATTATTTCTCTTGGAGATTTATAAGAACCGTAGAATAATGATCTAAATATATGAATATACACCGCTAGGAAAAACATTGAAGCGCCGTTTGCGTGAATATATCTAATTAACCATCCATAGTTAACATCACGCATGATGTGCTCTACACTTTCAAAAGCCATATCAGCGTGAGCAATATAATGCATTGCAAGAGTTAATCCTGTTACAATTTGAGTGATTAAACAAAAAGTTAAAATTCCGCCAAAAGTCCACCAATAGTTTAAATTTTTAGGAGTTGGATAATCTGTTAAATGATTTGCAAGAGTTAATAGTGGCAATCGATCATTAAACCATTGTCCTACTTTCGATTTTGGTCTGTAATCATGGTCACTCATTTTTCTTTATCCAATTTTAATTGTTTTTGCATCAACGAATTCATATTTAGGCACTTCCATATTCCAAGGTGCCGGTCCTTTTCTAATTCTTCCGGAAGTATCATAATGAGATCCATGACATGGGCAGAACCAGCCATTGTAATCGCCTTTATCATTTAAGGGTACACATCCTAAATGTGTGCAAACCCCTAACATTACAAGCCACTCAGGGTTTTTTGCTCTATCTTCATCTTTCTCAGGATGAATTAAATCCTCCATCTTAACTTTTCTTGCTTCATCGATTTCTTCTTGAGTTCTTCTTCTTATAAAGACTGGTTTACCTCTCCACAAAACAGTTAATGTATTTCCAGGTGTTAAAGAGCTTACATCAACCTCTGTACTAGCTAATGCTTTAACAGAAGCGTCAGGATTCATTTGATCTATCATTGGCCATACTACTGCAGCTGCACCAACAGCTCCTACAGCTGTGGTAGCTGTAAATAAAAAATCTCTTCTTTTTGTTTTTTTTTCAGACACTTTTAGTAGCTTTTGTTATTATCTCTTTTTGATTTAAAATAGTTAATATACGAATTCATATAATATAAAATAATTATTTTACTACTGAAAGAATGACACAGAATTCAACAATTTTAGCACCCAAAATAGCTTTGTATGAGCCTGATATACCTCAGAATACTGCTGCAATCATTAGAACCTGTGCTTGTTTGGGTGCTAAATTAGAAATAATTGAACCATGTGGCTTTCTATTATCAGACAAACGCTTTAAAAGAGTGGTTATGGACTATATGGACTATAGTCAAATAGAGTTTTATCAAAGTTCTGAAAAATTTTTTGAGGCAAAGAAGAAACAAAGAGTCGTATTGATGACAACTAAGGGTTCAATAAATTATACTAGATTTAAATTTAAACCTGATGATACTATTTTGTTTGGAAGAGAAAGTGCTGGGGTACCCGAAAAGGTTCATAAAATAATTAAAAATCGTTTAAAAATACCAATGAATAACCAAGTAAGATCTCTTAATATAGCATCGTCCGTTGCCATTGTTTTGGCGGAAAGTTTGCGTCAAATAGAATTAATATAAAATGGATATTTCAATCAAAAAAGACTTAGCAAGTAATTGGTTTAAACTATTACAAAATGCAATATGTGAC
>CACLRF010000033.1 GCA_902609235.1 uncultured Pelagibacteraceae bacterium | reverse complement strand
AATTTTCCATGAATAATAAACTGTTAAAGACCAGAAAGGTAATTGACACACATTTACATTAAATTCTGGTGAAGTGAAATTGTAAAAATAAATTGCTTCGATTAATAATACAGAAATTAAACCTAATAATTTATTGTTAAATATTTCATTTGAAAATTTAAAAACATAACAAAAAGATATAATTACGAAAATTTGACTTAATAAATAATAAACCCAATCCTGAGGTCCAAACATTTGATATAAAACTTCAGGAACAAAAGCACTCATCGGTGGATGTTTATTAAATCCCCAATCTAGATTACTTCCCCAAGCTAAAGCCTCGATAATGTCCAATGGTAAATTGTGATTTGTAAGTGTTGGAATCAGAGTCCAAAAAATTAGATGAGCTGTAACAAAAATATAAAAAACATTATTGATATTTTTGTTATTAATGGTCATTTATAAATATTTATATCAATTAAGCTTGCTTGACACCCCTAATTTGCTGAATATACTGCGAGCGATTAAAATTACGCTATGCCAAAGACTGCTAAAGCAAAGAAAAAAGTATCAAAACCTAAAACTAAAGTTGTAAGTAAAGCAAAACCAACTACAGCTAAAGTTGCACCAAAAGGTCCTGTAAAAATTTCAAAAACTTATGTTCCAAAAGATACTGAAAAATATATGTGTGAAAAACACAAAGTTTATTTCAGAATTAGATTGACTGAATGGAAAAAAGAATTAATTAAAGCAAATAATGAAGCTCTTTATAATGGTGGGATGGATGACAATAATATTTCTGCAGATATTGTTGACCAAGCTAACTCATATATTGATAGCAATGTCGAGATGAAAGCAATCAATAGACAAATTAAATTAATTTCAGAAATTGATAAAGCTCTAAGAAGAATTAGAGAAGATACTTACGGTTATTGTTTAGATACAGCAGAGCCAATTGGATTAAAAAGATTAATGGCAAGACCTGTTGCTAAATATACTATTGCCGCACAGGAAAAACATGAAAAAGAAGAAAAAGTTCATGCAGATGACTAAAATTAAAAAAAAATCATCTAAGCAAAATTCAATCTCTTTTCTATTTGCTAAGAAATATATTTATTTTTACTATCCTTTCTTTTGGATTCTGCTGTTGCTATATTTGTTTTTAAAATGAATAAAAAATTAGTTTTAATAATTATAATTATTGTTGCTATTGAATTTTCAGGTTATGGAATTCTTAGTACTCTTTATAGATTATTTGGTTAAATTTTAGAGTTTAGGAATTTTAGCATTCTTATCGATAAAACTATAACCTCTAACCACTGCTTCTCGCTCAGAAATCTCCAAATACCATCTGGATAGATTTTTGTAATTTTTTAAACCAATATCATGCCATTCATGTCTTGCCATCCATGGCCAAGTTGCAATATCAGCGATTGTGTAATCAGGTCCTGCAAGAAATTTTGATATTTTTAATCTTGCGTCTAATTCTCCATAAATTCTTTTAGTAATATTAAAATATCTTTCCTCACCAAACTCACTTTTACCTGGATTGTAGTGATGGAACTGATGATGTTGACCAATCATGGGTCCTACTGTTCCCATTTGAGCCATCAACCATTGATTAATAAGTAGTCTATCTCTTTCATTATAAAGTTTTCCACTTTTATCACCTAAATACATTAAGATTGCACCAGACTCGAAGAGGCTTTTATTGTTTTCATGATCGATGATGACAGGAATTTTTCCAAATGGACTTAACTTTATGAATTCTGGTTTGAATTGTTCATCTTTACCAAGATCAACTTTGGTTACTTTATACTCATACCCAATTTCTTCAAGCATGATACTTATTTTCCATCCATTAGGAGTGTTGGCAGAAAAAAGCTCTATCATTTTTTAATTCCAAGTCTTTCTTGTGCAGCCTTGGATGTAGTTGTGAATTCAAATCTTAATTTTTCATCTGGTTTAGCATACTTAAAACACCCTCTAGCAGCTAAAGCACCTTCATGAAAACCTGAAAGTATTAATTTTAATTTTCCTGGATAATAACAAATATCTCCAATTGCAAATATACCACTCACATTGGTTTCAAAGTTTTCAGTATTAACTTCAATAGTTTTTTTATTTATATTTAATCCCCAATCCAAAATAGGTCCAAGTTGCATAATCAAGCCAAAAAAACCTAATACATAATCAGATCTAATCTCTTTAATTTCACCTTCGTCATGTTTTATTTTAATATTTTCGATTTGTTTATCTCCACTAACAGAGTGCATTTGATATTTTGTAAATAAATTTAATTTTCCTTGATCATTAAGATCTTTTACTTTTTGAACACTAGATTCTGCTCCAGTAAAACCATCTCTTCTATGAATTAAATTTACTTTGGAGGTATTAGATAGCTCAATAGCCCAATCTAATGCGGAGTCTCCTCCTCCAAAAATTGAAATAGTTTTGTCTTTAAATATTGATTTGTCTTTAATTGAATAAAATAAAGAATTACCCTCAAATTTTTCACATTCTTTTACTGAAAATTTTCTAGGCTCAAAAGAACCAACGCCACCAGCTACAATGATAGCTGCAACATCAAACTCTACACCACCAGAAGTTTTAACATGCCATCTATTTTGATTTTTTTTTAACTTTTCTACTCTTTCATTTAAATGAAATTTTACATTGAAAGGTTTAATTTGTTGCAAAAGGTTGTTGGTTAGCTCTTCCCCAGTGCACTCTGGTACGGCTGGTATATCATAAATAGGTTTATCAGGATAAAGTTCTATACATTGACCACCAGCTTTATCTAAATTGTCGACTATCTCACAACTTAATCCTATAATTCCAAGTTGATGAGCACAAAACAAACCTGTTGGCCCTGCTCCAATAATTAATACATCTGTTTTATTCATTTAACCTTGCTTTGACGGAATATTTACCTCTAAACCATCTAGTTCGTCTGAAACTATTAACTGACAACTCAACCTACTATTATTTTTTGGTTCAAAAGCCATATCAAGCATATCTTCTTCACCATCTTCTTTTGATGGAAGCTTATCTAACCATTCCTCTTTGACATAAACATGGCAAGTAGCACACGCCATCCCTCCCCCACAATCTGCATCAATTCCTGGGATATCGTTTTGAATTGCACCTTCCATGACAGTTAATCCTTTTTGAACATCAACTGTATGAGTTTTGTTATCGTGAGTGTGGTATGTAATTTTTGCCATTCGTTATATATAGTTTCTTATCTAAATAGGACAAGTAAGTAAAATCATACTTATTTGAATAAAGGTAAAAAAAAAGGGCAAGTACAAAAATGTACCTGCCCTTAATTTAAATTTTAGCTAATTACTTAGCTCTTCTTCCGCTTGAACTAGTTGCAGCAGCCCAGATTACTAGACCAAATGCAATTTTGTTAATGAAGTCAGCTAAGTTGTATACAACGTTTAGTGAGTTTGCATCTACACCACCAGTTAAGTAACCAAATACATAACCTAATGGGTAAATTGCCCAACCTACTGTAACAATCATTCTCATTGCACCAAAAGCAGTTACAAGAGATTTGTTACCACTTTTCGCTGCAGCTTTACCAGCTTCACCTGAGAATATTTCATAAAGAATGTAGATCCATCCAGCCATTCCGATAATGAAACCTAGTGTAGCATTAATGTATCCTGCTTCACCTAAGTATCCACCGATTAGCATTACTAATGAACCAATTAACAATCTCCAGAACATTCCAGAATTTGCTTTGTTAATAGCTGCTAGAATTAAATAGAATTCTACCATCTGTAATGGCACAGTGATTAACCAGTCAATGTATCTGTAAACAGTTGGCGAGTCTCCAGTAGCAACCCATACTTCTCTCATGTACATGTAGTGTATGAATGCAATACCAGTTACTAGACCAGCAACAATAACTGATGTTCTCCAGCCTGATGCGACATTGCCTGCTTCCATGAAAAAGAAAGCAGTAGCTGCTAACATTCCCATAGAGATAACCCAGAATGAAATTCCTACGAAGTCATCTTGCATCAACATCGTTGCGTCTGCTGCAATAGCTATACCTGAAAAACCTATCAAGGCCATAGCTGCTAAAGCAAACAGTTTAAGTTTTTTCATAAAAAACTCCCTCTTCG
>CACLRF010000032.1 GCA_902609235.1 uncultured Pelagibacteraceae bacterium | reverse complement strand
CAAATCTATAGTATGAGAATGTCCACCAAAATGATCTTCTCTTTCAAAAAGATCTACGTTATATTTTTTAGATAAATAATAAGCAGCACTTAATCCAGAAATACCTGACCCAACGACAGCAATTTTCATTAATTATTATGCTGCATCTTCTTTAAACTCATCCATACTTGGACAAGTACAAAAAATATTTTTATCTCCGTATACATTGTCAACTCTTGCAACTGGAGGCCAAAATTTATTCGCTTTTAAGAATTTTGCTGGATATGCAGCTTGCTCTCTTGAATATTTATGATTCCATTTATCTGAAGCTAATTCAATATCGGTGTGAGGTGCATTTTTAATAGGGTTATCTACTTTGTCAAACTTGCCTGACTTGACCATATCTATTTCCTTTTTAATGCTAATCAAAGTGTCACAAAATCTATCCAGTTCTGATAAACTCTCACTCTCTGTTGGTTCTATCATCATTGTTCCAGCAACTGGCCATGACATTGTTGGTGCATGAAATCCATAATCTATTAATCTTTTTGCTATATCTTCTTCTGAAATGCCTGTTTCGCTTTTAATTGATCTAATATCAATAATACATTCATGAGCTACATTACCATTTGAACCTTTATAAAGAATTGGGTAATGGTCTTTTAATCTATTTGCTATGTAATTTGCATTTAGGATTGCAATTTGTGTTGCAAGTTTTACGCCTTCGGATCCCATCATCTTAATGTACATCCAAGAAATTGATAAAATACTTGAGCTTCCCCAAGGAGCTGCTGAAACGGCACCTATTCCGCTTGCGGGTCCACAATCTTTTACGACTGGATGATTAGGCAGGTAAACTTGTAAATGTCTTTTACATGCGATAGGTCCCATTCCAGGTCCTCCGCCACCATGCGGAATACAAAATGTTTTATGCAAATTTATATGACAAACATCAGGACCAAAATTTCCTGGTTTTGCAACTCCAACAAGTGCGTTTAGATTTGCTCCATCCATATAAACTTGACCACCATGTTCATGAATTACTTCACATATATCTTTAATTTTTTCTTCAAATACACCATGTGTTGACGGGTAAGTTACCATTAATGCACCAAGATTGTCTGAATGCAATTCTGATTTTTTCTTTAAATCTTCAAAGTCAACATTTCCCTCTTTATCACAGTCAACAACTACAACTTTCATTCCAACCATCTGTGCACTTGCTGGATTAGTTCCATGTGCTGAACTTGGAATTAAACATATATTTCTATTTTCATCCCCTCTATCTAAATGATATTTTCTTATTACCATTAAGCCTGCATATTCACCTTGAGCTCCCGCATTTGGCTGAAGTGAAACACCAGAAAAACCAGTAATAGATCTTAACCAATTTTTAAGATCTGTGAACATTTCTCTATATCCCTCCATCTGTTCGACAGGTACGAATGGGTGGGGCTCAGCCAATTCTCTCCACGAAATAGGTATCATTTCTGCAGTAGCATTTAATTTCATTGTACATGAACCTAGAGCGATCATTGTTCTGTTAAGAGCTATATCCTTATCCTCTAACTTTTTAAGATATCTAAGCATTTCTGTCTCCGAATGATATAAATTAAAAACGGGGTGTTCCAAATATTTTGAAGTTCTTAATAAATTTTTTGGTAGATTTGGTAAACTAACAGTAGGATCCTCTTTTTTAATTGACTCTGCAGCATTAAATATTTTTAGTAGTTGATTTACTCTATAAACATTTTTCCTTTCATCGAATGAAACAGATAGCATTTCTGAATTTACTTTTCTGATATTTACTTTTTGGTCTAAAGCATTTTTGAAAATCTGATTAGTCTTTTCTTTGGTAATAATAGTTACAGTATCAAAAAAATAATCTGAGTATAATTCATATCCAGATTGTTTTATTTTATCTGCGAAATTTTTTGCTAATTGAGAAACTCTCTCAGAAATACTTTTAATTCCATCTGGTCCGTGATAAATAGCATATGCTGCTGAAACAATCGCTAGTAAGGCTTGAGCAGTACAAATATTACTTGTGGCTTTGTCTCTTCTAATGTGTTGCTCTCTAGTTTGTAATGACAATCTATAAGCTTTGTTTCCATGCCTATCCACTGAAACCCCAACAATCCTACCTGGCATAGATCGTTTGTATTCATCTTTTGTTGCAAAAAAGGCTGCATGAGGTCCTCCATAACCCATTGGAATTCCAAACCTTTGCGAGCTACCGACTGCAATATCAGCTCCAAGTTCTCTTGGTGTTTTTAACTTGGCAAGTGCTAATAAATCACAAACTAAAATTGCTTTTCCATTTTTTTTATGAATTTTACTTATGGACTCACTTGGGTCTTTAATATCACCTAAAGTTCCTGGATATTGCAGAACTCCGCAAACAATATCTTCTTTTAACTGCTCTAGAACTTTATCCTCGTTTCCAACAAGGACTTTAAGACCCATTGGCTCTGCCCTAGTTTGAATAACATCAATTGTTTGTGGATGACAATTCTCTGAAACAAAAACTAAATTGCTATCACTTTTATTAAGTCTATGACTAAGACCCATAGCTTCGGCAGCTGCTGTTCCTTCGTCAAGTAAAGAAGCGTTTGCAATATCCATTCCTGTAAAATCAACAATCATTTGTTGAAAGTTTAATAACATCTCTAATCTACCTTGCGCTACTTCAGGTTGATAAGGTGTATATGATGTATACCATCCAGGATTTTCTAAAATATTTCTTAAAATTACATATGGTGTGTAGGTTCCATAATAACCCATACCTATAAAATTTGAGTAAATTTGGTTTTTTTTTGAGATTGCTTTTAATTTTCTTAAAGCTTCATATTCTGAATTTGGTTCACCTATATTTAATTCACCTTTAAACTGAATTTTTTCTGGTATGGTACTATTAATAAACTCATCTAATGACTTAAAGTTAAGATCTTTAAGCATTTTTTCTTGGTCCTTTTCTGATGGACCTATGTGTCTTCTAATAAAATCTTTTTGTGAATTATGTAACATTAGCTTGATGTCTCCTTTGCAAATTTATCATATTCTTCCTTGTTCATTAAAGTATCTAGCTCAGATGTGTCTTTAATTTTCAGTTTAAAAAACCATGCACCACCTTCAGGGTCCTCATTGATTTTGGCAGGATCGTCAACTATAGACTGGTTGGTGTCTACCACTTCACCACTAACTGGAGTATAAACATCACTAGCAGCTTTCGTAGATTCTACTACTCCAGCAGTACCATCTTTTTCAACATTAGATCCTTTTTCAGGAAGTTCTGCAAAAACTATGTCTCCAAGCATTTCTGTTGCATGTTTTGTAATTCCTATTGTGGCTACATCTCCCTCCAAAGTAATCCACTCATGTTCTTTAGAAAATTTTACTTCACTCATTAATTTACCCCTTTCACATAATTTTTCTTATAAAATGGTAATGCGCAAACATTTGCTGGATGTTTTTTTCCTCTTACCTCAAGCAAAATTTTAGTATCAACCTTTGAAAACTCTTTATCAACATAACCCATCGCTATAGGACCGTTTACACTTGGTCCAAACGTTCCACTAGTTATCTCACCAATTTGTTTATCTGTATCATTAAATATTTTAGTTTTTTCTCTTGCAATCAGTCTACCTTCAGGCTTAATCCCTACTCTTATTTGGCTTGCTCCATCTTGCATTTGGTTCATAATTTTTTTCGATCCAATAAAACCTCCATTTGATAATCTAGATTTTGAGATTGCCCATCTAAGGTTTGCTTCAACCGGCGTTTTATTAATATTTAATTCGTGACCATATAAACATAATCCAGCTTCTAATCTCAAGGTATCTCTTGCCCCAAGTCCTATAAGTTGTGCTCCCTTTTCTATTAAATTTTCAACGAATTTTTCAGCTTTATCATTAGAAATTGAAATTTCAAATCCATCTTCCCCTGTATAACCTGATCTTGTGACAAATAATTTTTGATTATCAGAATCAAACCAATTTCCTGTCATAAAATTTAGTTGATCAACTCCATTTATAATTGAGTTTAAAATTTCAACAGATTTAGGTCCTTGAATTGCTATTAAAGATCTATTGTTATCTAAATTCATTTTAAATTTTGAACCTAGTAAATTAAATAAAATATCAAAATCTTTATCTTTGCATGCAGCATTTAAGATAATTAAATACCCTTGCTCTATTTTAGTGATGATTAAATCATCATAAATTCCCGCATCCTCATTCATTAAAAAACTATACTTAGAGCAGTTTTGTTTTAGATTTTTTAAATCTAATGGAAAAATTTTTTCTAAATCTTCTGTTAAATTTTCATCACCATATATAAATAATTGACCCATATGAGATACATCAAATATTCCA
>CACLRF010000031.1 GCA_902609235.1 uncultured Pelagibacteraceae bacterium | reverse complement strand
CTTGTAGGTGTCTATGGCCTGAACTTGGGTCGAATGCTGTTCTTCCATGCAGTACTCTTCTGTTGTTAAAAGAATATATATCGCCTGGTTCTAAACGGAAATTAATTTGAAATTTTTCGTCATGTAGTAAATTACCAAATCTACGATGAGCTTTGTAAACTTTTTCCATTAAATCAGGGTGACAATCAAGTACATCCATAGTTGCAATACTAAATCTGATATCATGAAAATCTCCATCCTTAGTTAAACTAATTGCAGGAGCATGAAAACCTCTATGAGATTCTTGTGTATAATCCATGTCTCTAAATTTTAATGGTACTTTTACTAAGGTATCAAAAATTTCTTTTTCATTATTTTTTAAATATTCACCAACAGCAAATCCATCTACTGCAGAAGAGTCACCCCCACTAGCAGAATTTAATAAGCAATGTAAGAATTGATAACCTGGTGGTAATTCAAACCATGGTAAATCCATGTGATTTCTAAGAGCATGAGCTGTATAAGCTGAGTTATTTGGCTTTGGTATATTTATCACCTCAAATGGAGTTTTAAAAAATGTTTCTCTTACATGGCTGATTCTATTTAAAAGTGGAAAAGCAGATTTTTCTTTTACTGGTGCATTTTTTACGATTGCAATACCTTTATGATGTAAAAGCTCAAGCCATTTAACTAAACCTTCATCTGAATTTAAAATTTCATCATGATCTATACAAACAGTATCAAAATTACTTTTAAGATCTTTATTCCATAATTTGTAAGGAGAAATATATTTGGATTTATTTTTTAAAGTATAGCAGTTATTTCTCAACCATTTTAGATCGTATAGACTAGTATGCTCACCTTCACTCCACTCTACTTGTAAATATCCCGATTTATTGATTTCAAATTTTTTTATGTTTAAATTATCTGAAACATTTAAAATATTAAACATTCTGTGCCTTGAGTCTTTATCATGAGCCGTTGGACAATTATCTCTAAGCCACATATAATTAAAAGCGCTCTCTTCACCATCAGTCCACTTAATTTTAAGATCTGATTTTAATTTTTCAATTTTTTCAATTTGCACCATTTATAAATAATTATTTCTTAAAAAGTAATTGTCAATGCAATTAAGGGTTGAATAGTATTTTTTCTTTTCTTTGATCTAAGTTCTCGTCCTGTTAAAACTATTTAAAAAATGTCAAAAATTGAAATTAATAACGTATATAAAATTTTTGGTGGTAACCCTAAATCTGTTTTACCTAAAGTTAAAAAGGGTGCAACTAAAGAGGAAATTTTAGAAAATACTGGCCATACAGTGGGACTTGATAACGTATCTTTAAAGATTGAAGAAGGTGAGACCTTTGTATGTATGGGCTTATCTGGTTCGGGAAAATCAACACTAATAAGACATCTAAACAGATTGATTGATCCAACAGATGGAGAAATTTTAATAGAAGGTACAAATGTGATGAACTTAAATAAAGAACAATTGATTGAATTTAGACGTCACAAAATGAGTATGGTTTTTCAAAGGTTTGGGTTATTTCCTCATAAAACAGTAATTCAAAATGTCGGGTATGGATTAGAAATGCAGGGAAAAGTAGAAGAGGAAAGAAATAAAATTTCAATGGAGAAGATTAATGCTGTTGGTTTAAATGGTTTCGAAAATCAGTATCCAGCTCAATTATCAGGAGGTATGCAGCAACGTGTTGGTTTAGCAAGAGCTTTAGCAACTGATACTGATATTATGTTAATGGATGAAGCATTTAGTGCTCTAGACCCTTTAATTAGAAGTGACATGCAGAAACAATTAATAGATCTTCAATCACAATTGAAAAAAACTATAGTTTTTATAACTCATGACCTAGATGAATCATTGAGATTAGGTGATCATATTGGAATATTAAATGCAGGAAAGTTAGTTCAAGTTGGTACGCCTGAGGAAATAATTATGAATCCTGCAGATGACTATGTAAAAGCATTTGTAAAAGACGTTAATAGAGCAAAGGTTATTAAAGCTAAGATTATAATGAAAAAACCAAATGAAGTGAGTAATATTGATAAATCTAAAGTAATCAAGGTGCATGAAGATCAATTTATTGAGGAATTTTTGCCTCAAATAGTTTGTTCAAATTCAAATTGTGAAGTGGTTGATAAAACGGGAAATATAAAAGGTTATATTACTAACCAAGAATTACAGACTTCATTAACAAAATCTTAATTAATGGTTAACCAATCATTAAAGAATAAAAAAATAATAATTTCTGCTGGAGCATCTGGGATAGGTTTGGCAACAGCCAAGGTTTGTCTTTCTCGTGGAGCATACGTCTATCTTTGCGATATTGATAATAAATCCCTTAATAAATTAAATAAAAATCGTCATATAAATAAGAGGCTGTTTAAATATAATTGTGATGCTTCTGACGAAAGCCAAGTGTTGGATTTGTTTAAAAAAATAAGTAAAAAAACAAAAAAAATTGATGCTTTAATAAATAATGTTGGAATTGCAGGACCTACTGGATCTATTGAAAAATTAAAATCTAAAGACTGGGAGAGAACTATTCAAGTAGATGTAAACAGTCATTTCTATTTTACAAAAAAAGCTATTCCTTTAATTAAAAAGTCTAAAAATGGATCAATTATAAACATATCATCAACAGCCGGGATATTAGGTTTTCCTTTAAGATCACCTTATGCAGCAAGCAAATGGGCAATTATTGGAGTTACAAAAACTTTGGCAATGGAACTTGGAAAATTTAATATAAGAGTTAATGCAGTATGCCCTGGTTCAATAAAAGGCAAAAGAATGAAAAGCGTAATAAGAGATAAAGCAAAGTTTACAAAAGTTTCTTCTAAAAAAGTTGAAAAAGAATTTATTTCAATGAGTTCTATGAAAAAATGGATCTTAGAGGAAGATATAGGAAAAATGTGTGCTTTTTTAATATCAGATGATTCAAGTAAAGTTTCAGGACAGGTAATTTCTGTAGATGGACATACAGAAAGAAATGATTAGCTCATCTTAATTTTTTTTCATATTTCTTTCTAAGTTTTTGAAGTTCTACTAAATATTGATCTCTTATATTTGAAATCTTAGCAACTGATTTTCCTTTTGCTTGATTTCTAGTTCCTGAAATAAGTCTTGAAGATAATTTCTTAGATAACTTTGGAGCTTTTAATTTTGTCCAAGGTAATTTTAAAGCAGGTCCAAATTGTTCAAGCATATGTTTCATTCCTACTTTTCCTCCCGCAAGATGAAAAGTTAAAAATGTACCCATCAAAGACCATCTTAATCCTGGTCCATCTTCAATTGCTCTATCTAATTCTTCTGTGGTTGCATAGCCTTCATTTATAATATGAAGCCCTTCCCTCCATAAAGCCTCTTGCAATCTGTCAGATAAATATCCAGGTAATTCATTTTTAACCATGATCGGATTCATAGAAATTGATTTGTAAAATTTTTTAGCTAAATTTAAATTTTTACGTGTAGTTCTTTTACCTGGAACAATTTCAACAGCAGGCAATAAATAGACAGGATTAAATGGATGTCCAATTATCCCTCTCTCCGGATTTTTGCATTTTGAATAAATTCTTGTAGGTAATAATCCTGATGAACTTGAAGAAATTATTGAGTTTGATTTTGCATATTTTCCAATGGTACTCATCAATTTAGTTTTTAAAGAATAATTTTCCGTTGCACATTCTTGAATAAAATCTGCTTCTTTTAATGTTTGTTCTATAGAGGTAAAAAAGTGAAAATTTTTTAAATTTAATTTTTTTTTGTTAAAAAGGTTTTTTACAAATGGCCAAGTTCTTTTGATTTCTAATATTAAATTTTTTTTTAAATTAATATCTTTATCGAATGCATAAACAATTTTATTATGAGCTAAACAACGTATAATCCATCCTGCTCCAATTACTCCAGTTCCAATTATTGCAACTTTTTTAATTGATGACATTACTTGTGTTTAACAAGTTTTAATTTTTCTCTAGTTTCAGATGGGGTCATTGGAGCATAACCAAGTTCATCTATAATTCTTACAGCTTTTTCTACTAGTTGAGCATTAGTAGCTAATTTACCTTTGGATAAATATAAATTATCCTCTAATCCAACTCTTGGGTTTCCTCCCATCAAAACAGTTTGAGCAACAAATGGCATTTCGTTTTTCGAAATTGCAAACCCTGACCAAATACCTTCTTTTGGCATAATATCTTTCATAGCTTGCATAGCTAATGTTGTAGCAGGTGCTCCCCATGGAATTCCTAAACACATTTGAAACATTGGTGGATCACTCAACAATCCCTCTTTGTATAACTGTGCACCAAACCACATATTTCCTAAATCAAATGCTTCTATTTCTGGCTTAACTTTTATCTCTTTTAATTTCTTTGCTGCTTTTCTTAAATCATTTGGAGTGTTAACTGTAATAACTGAGCTATCACCAAAATTTAAAGTGCCTGCGTCTAGAGTGCAAATTTCTGGTAGAAATTGTTCAGCATTTGCAATTCTTTCCATTACATTTGCCATGTCCGTCATAGGGCCAAATTCTAAAGGATTTTTACCTTGTCCTATATCAAGGTCACCTCCCATACCTGTAGTTAAATTCAATATTACATCTGTGTCACTTGATCTAATTCTATCAATTACCTCTTTATATAAC
>CACLRF010000030.1 GCA_902609235.1 uncultured Pelagibacteraceae bacterium | reverse complement strand
TTTTAGGCCCAATTAGCTATTTAAAAAGTAAAAATTAAGAAGAGAAGTGTGGACGGTTAAGGTTACCAAAATTTGTCGTACACACTTCAACATTTATATAAATTTTATTCTTAGAATTTATATAGAAGCTAGTGTGCGCCGTTTTTAAACTTGAGAGTTTGATCATGGCTCAGAACGTACGCTGGCGGCACGCCTAACACATGCAAGTCGAACGAAGTAGCAATACTTAGTGGCAGACGGGTGAGTAACATGTAGGTATCTGCCCTTTGGCCTGGAATAACACGAGGAAACTTGTGCTAATACCGGATAAGTCTTTACGGAGAAAGCTTTATGCACCATTGGATGAGCCTGCACTTGATTAGTTTGTTGGTGGGGTAAAGGCCTACCAAGACTGTGATCAATAGCTGATTTGAGAGGATGATCAGCCACATTGGGACTGAGACACGGCCCAAACTCCTACGGGAGGCAGCAGTGGGGAATCTTGCACAATGGAGGAAACTCTGATGCAGCGATGCCGCGTGAGTGAAGAAGGCCCTTGGGTTGTAAAGCTCTTTCGTCGGGGAAGAAAATGACTGTACCCGAATAAGAAGGTCCGGCTAACTTCGTGCCAGCAGCCGCGGTAATACGAAGGGACCTAGCGTAGTTCGGAATTACTGGGCTTAAAGAGTTCGTAGGTTGTTGAAATAGTTGGTGGTGAAATCCCAGAGCTTAACTCTGGAACTGCCATCAAAACTTTTCAGCTAGAGTATGATAGAGGAAAGCAGAATTTCTAGTGTAGAGGTGAAATTCGTAGATATTAGAAAGAATACCAAATGCGAAGGCAGCTTTCTGGATCATTACTGACACTGAGGAACGAAAGCATGGGTAGCGAAGAGGATTAGATACCCTCGTAGTCCATGCCGTAAACGATGTGTGTTAGACGTTGGAAATTTATTTTCAGTGTCGCAGGGAAACCGATAAACACACCGCCTGGGGAGTACGACCGCAAGGTTAAAACTCAAATGAATTGACGGGGACCCGCACAAGTAGTGGAGCATGTGGTTTAATTCGAAGATACGCGCAGAACCTTACCAACACTTGACATGTTCGTCGCGACTTTAAGAGATTAAAGTTTTCGGTTCGGCCGGACGAAACACAGGTGCTGCATGGCTGTCGTCAGCTCGTGTCGTGAGATGTTGGGTTAAGTCCCGCAACGAGCGCAACCCTCACTTTTAGTTGCCATCATTAAGTTGGGCACTCTGAAAGAACTGCCAGTGATAAGCTGGAGGAAGGTGGGGATGACGTCAAGTCCTCATGGCCCTTACGTGTTGGGCTACACACGTGCTACAATGGTATCTACAACAGGAAGCAAAGCTGCGAAGTTAAGCAAATCCTTAAAAGATACCTCAGTTCGGATTGCACTCTGCAACTCGAGTGCATGAAGCTGGAATTACTAGTAATCGTGGATCAGCGTGCCACGGTGAATGCGTTCCCGGGTCTTGTACACACCGCCCGTCACACCATGGGAGTTGGTTCTACCTTAAGGCAAGGTTTCATACCCTTGACCACGGTATAGTCAGCGACTGGGGTGAAGTCGTAACAAGGTAGCCGTAGGGGAACCTGCGGCTGGATTACCTCCTTTCTAAGGATGAATAAAAGTAAAATTTTATTCTAAATAATATACAGGATAATGTTGACCGTCCTCATTTCTCTTCTTAAAGTTAGTGTTTCTCTTGCATGGGGGCCGGTAGCTCAGTTGGTTAGAGCACACCCTTGATAAGGGTGGGGTCGAAAGTTCGAGTCTTTCTCGGCCCACCAATTTAAGATCATGGGGGGATTAGCTCAGCTGGGAGAGCGCCTGATTTGCATTCAGGAGGTCAGCGGTTCGATCCCGCTATCCTCCACCAAAACACTTAGTTATAAAAAATTGTGAATACAAATAATAATTAATATCAATATCTATATCCGAACATTAGTAATGTTATTAGCTAATGTTCAAAATAAAAATTTGATTCAACACAGAATTTTTTTCTGTGCATAAATCAAGCGTTTAAGGGCGTGTAGTGGATGCCTTGGCACTGAAAGCCGATGAAGGACGTGATATACTGCGATAAGTTTCGGGGAGCTGTATGTAAGTTTTGATCCGAAAATTTCCGAATGGGGAAACCCACCATTTTATATGGTACTTTAAACTGAATACATAGGTTTAAAGAGACAACCTGGAGAACTGAAACATCTAAGTAACCAGAGGAAAAGAAATCAATTGAGATTCCGTTAGTAGTGGCGAGCGAACGCGGACTAGGCCAGTAGTTTTGTTAGAAAAATTTGAATAGTTTGGAAATGCTAACCATAGAGGGTGATAGTCCCGTATGAGTAATGTTTAACAAAATTCTTGAGTAAAGCGGGACACGTGAAATCCTGCTCGAATATAGGGGGACCACCCTCTAAGCCTAAATACTCTTCAGTGACCGATAGTGAACTAGTACCGTGAGGGAAAGGTGAAAAGAACCCCTATTAGGGGAGTGAAATAGAACCTGAAACCGCATGCCTACAATCAGTCGAAGCTCTTTTTAGAGTGACGGCGTACCTTTTGTATAATGGGTCAGTGACTTAATTTATTAAGCAAGCTTAAGCCATCTAGGTGAAGGCGCAGCGAAAGCAAGTCTTAATAGGGCGATTAGTTTAATGAATTAGACCCGAAAACGAATGAGCTTACCATGAGCAGGTTGAAAGTAAGGTAACACTTACCGGAGGACCGAACCAGTTGACGTTGAAAAGTCTTTGGATGACTTGTGGTAAGGGGTGAAAGGCCAACCAAATTCGTAGATAGCTGGTTTTCCGCGAAAACTATTTAGGTAGTGCGTTGAATAAATAGACATTTAGAGGTAGAGCACTAAATGGGCTAGGGGGAAGAGATTCTTACCAAACCTAATAAAACTCCGAATGCTAAATGTTGTTCTTCAGCAGACAGACTGTGGGTGCTAAGGTCCATGGTCGAGAGGGAAAGAGCCCAGACCACCAGATAAGGTCCCCAAATTATGATTAAGTGTGAAAGGATGTGGAAATTCCTTAACAGCCGGGAGGTTGGCTTAGAAGCAGCCATCCTTTAAAGATAGCGTAACAGCTCACCGGTCTAATAGAGTTTCTGCGCCGAAGATGTAACGGGGCTAAAATCATATACCGAATCTGTGGATTTATAATTTTTTCGAAAATTATAACTGGTAGCGGAACGTTCTGTAAGCCTGCGAAGGGATACCCGTGAGGGATCCTGGAGGTATCAGAAGTGCGAATGCTGACATAAGTAACGATAAAAGAAGTGAAAAACTTCTTCGCCGAAAATCCAAGGGTTTCTGCGCAAGGTTAATCCGCGCAGAGTTAGTCGGCACCTAAGGCGAGGGCGAAAGCCGTAGTCGATGGAAATAAGGTTAATATTCCTTAACCAGATGGTAGTGACGGATCTTGTAAGTTGTGAGTTCTTAATGGATTGAGCTTGCCGCGAAAAGGTTCCAAGAAATAGCTCCATCATTAGACCGTACCCTAAACCGACACAGGTGGATTAATAGAGTATATTTAGGCGCTTGAGAGAATGATGTTGAAGGAACTCGGCAAAATGCTTCCGTAACTTCGGGATAAGGAAGACCTGTTTTTAGGCAACTAGAGATGGGTGACACAAGCCAGGGAGAAGCGACTGTTTATCAAAAACACAGGGCTCTGCTAACACGTAAGTGGATGTATAGGGTCTGACGCCTGCCCGGTGCTGGAAGGTTAATGCGGTTGGTGCAAGCTAACTTCTGAAGCCCCAGTAAACGGCGGCCGTAACTATAACGGTCCTAAGGTAGCGAAATTCCTTGTCGGGTAAGTTCCGACCTGCATGAATGGCGTAACGATTTCTCCGCTGTCTCCAACATCAACTCAGTGAAATTGAATTCTCCGTGAAGATGCGGAGTTCGCGTAGTTAGACGGAAAGACCCCGTGCACCTTTACTGCAACTTTACATTGGTGTTAGGAAAAACATATTTAGTATAGGAGGGAGACATTGAAGCAAAGGCGTCAGCTTTTGTGGAGTCACCAGTGAAATACCTCTTTTGTTTTTCTTGATATCTAACTGATTGCCGTTATCCGGCATCAAGACATTGTATGGTGGGTAGTTTGACTGGGGCGGTCGCCTCCCAAATAGTAACGGAGGCGTGCGAAGGTAGGCTCAGAACGGTCAGAAATCGTTCGTAGAGTGCAATGGCATAAGCCTGCCTGACTGTGAGACTGACAAGTCGAGCAGAGACGAAAGTCGGTCATAGTGATCCGGTGGTTCTGAGTGGAAGGGCCATCGCTCAACGGATAAAAGGTACGCCGGGGATAACAGGCTGATACTGCCCAAGAGCTCATATCGACGGCAGTGTTTGGCACCTCGATGTCGGCTCATCACATCCTGGGGCTGGAGCAGGTCCCAAGGGTTTGGCTGTTCGCCAATTAAAGTGGTACGTGAGCTGGGTTCAGAACGTCGTGAGACAGTTCGGTCCCTATCTGCTATGCGTGTAGAAGAATTGAGAGGAGTTGACCCTAGTACGAGAGGACCGGGTTGAACATACCACTGGTGGACCGGTTGTAGCGCCAGCTGCAGTGCCGGGTAGCTAAGTATGGAAGAGATAACTGCTGAAAGCATCTAAGCGGGAAACTCACCTCAAAACTAGTTCTTCCTATAGAGCCGTGGTAGACCACCACGTTGATAGGCTGGATGTGGAAGCGCAGTAATGCGTGTAGCTGACCAGTACTAATAGCTCAATTGGCTTGATTTATGCACTGAAAAAAATTTAAATTTATAAATATTTGAAATTAATTTAGTAAATTTATTCTCAAGTTTTTTGTCGTTAATTTTCTATCCAGATATATAGTATTAGTTTAAAATGAAGAAAATTGTAATTCAAGGCCTAGGCTATGTTGGTTTAGCCATGATGACTTTTTGTGCAGGTGCCAAAAAAAATAATAAATATCTATATAATGTTGTTGGAGTAGAAAAAAATTCCTCAACAGGTTTAAAAATTTTAAAAAAAATTAAATCAAATAAAAATCCTGAAATTGTGGATGATAAGAATTTTTCTTCTTTTTACTCAAAATTAATCAAAGATAACAGAATTAAAGCATCAGTAGATGACACTGAATATTCAGATGCAGATGTAATTTTTGTTTGTTCAAATTGCGATTTTGACTTTGTAAAAAATCGGGTCAAACTTACTAGTTATGTAAAAAATATAAATCAAATTTCAAAAAAAATTAAAAAAAACTGTTTGTTAATTATACAGTCAACATTACCTCCGGGTACAACTGAAAATATTTTAGAACCTTTAATTGCAAAAAATTTAAAAAAAAGAGGAATTAAAAACTTTTATTTGTGTCATTCATTTGAAAGAATAACTCCAGGAAAAGATTATTATTCTTCAATGAAAAATGTTGAAAGAATAATTGGTGGAAAAAATAAAAAATCACTTAAAATTACAAAAAAAATTTTTAAAGAAATATTTAATTTAAACTCAAATAAAATAGTAGAATTTGACTCTTCAACTGAATCCGAGACATGTAAAATTATTGAAAATAGCTATAGAGCTACAAATATTGCCTTTATTGAAGAATGGAGAAAATTTTGCTCAAAGAACAATCTCGATTTAGAAAAAATATTAAATAGCATAAGACAGAGAAAAACTCATAACAATATAATGCGTTCGGGAATAGGAGTTGGGGGATATTGTTTAACAAAAGACCCTCTTTTTGCACATGCTTCTTCGCAACAAGTATTACAGAAAAAATTTGATTTTCCACTAAGTAGTAAAGCGGTCGAAGTAAATCAAAAAATGACTTTTGATATAATGTCGGAAATTAAAGATAAATTTAATAAAAAAATATTTGGAAAAAAAGTTTTGCTTATTGGTGTTAGCTATAGAGAAGATACAAATGATACAAGATATTCTCCTGCAGAAAGAGTTTTTGATTTTTTTAAGAAAATGAAATGTAAAACAAGTTTCTATGATCCAATAGTAAATTATTGGGATTTTACAGATAGTTACTCAATTGGAAAAAAAGATTTAAAAAATTTTGATGTTTA
>CACLRF010000029.1 GCA_902609235.1 uncultured Pelagibacteraceae bacterium | reverse complement strand
CAAGATTTTTATCATGGTCAAATTTAAAGGACTTAAATTTTTCCATTATTTTATCTTTACTAACGAAAGTATGGTCTTCGTTTACTAATTCAGAAAAGGGTAGGCAAAAAGAATTTTTTATTGAACCACTTCTAAGATCTTTTCTTGGTTCAGCAACTTTGCCTTCAAATCTTTCTCTACTTCTTGCATCAACAACATTAAATTTTCCTGTATCAATATTTTCGTCTATTTGTTTTTTATTTTTAACAAGTTCTTTATTTTCTTTACACGTATAATTAGAAGTTTGAGTGGTCACTTTTTTGTTATCTGTTGATTTATTTTCTTTTTTCCATTTTTTTAATCCACCATCTAGAACATGAACTAGTTTAGGGTCATGTCCATAATAAATTAAATTATACCAACATCTACAAGAACTAATAACATCAGAGTTATCGTAAATCACTATTCGATCATTATTTTCTATACCCATATTTCTCATTATTTTTTCCCAAGATTTAGTATCGGTAAGCATGTGTGGTAAATTGGTATCTAATTTGGAATTTTTATCTAAATCAAAAAAAATAGCATTTGGAATATGTTCCTCTGTATATTCCTTACAACCATTTCTTTGAGTTTGAGGCATATGCCATGAGCAATCAATAATTTTTACTTTATCAATATTATTTTCTAACCAACTTGTATCAACTAAAGACATTTTATCTTTTTTCCAAATATCTTTGATGATACTCTTCAGCTGCGCAATAATTTTTAACTAAAGAAGTTTTAGTTACTACTTTTCCTGATAATTTGACGTTTTCTTTTTCTATCATTTTTTCAGCAGTAATTTTTTGCTGATCATTTAAATAAAATATTTCACTTCTATATTGGGTTCCAAAATCTGGTCCTTGAGAATTTAAAGTTGTTGGATCATGAATCTCAAAAAAATATTCAATAATTTTCTCGTAAGATATTACTTTAGGATCAAAATCTAATTTTACTACTTCTGCATGATATGTTGTACCTGTGCATACTTCGTTGTAATTAGTTTCAGCATTATGACCTCCACAATAACCTACTTCTGTTTTTATAACTCCCTCTAGTTTACTAAACTTAATTTCTGGTCCCCAAAAACATCCTAATCCTAAAATTGCTATTTCCATTGATAATTCACTTAATTAATCTAAAGTTAATCATATGTTATCAAAAAATCAATTAGGCTTTTTTTACATGTTCATATCAGTATGTGCATTTTCTCTTATGGATGTGATTGTTAAATGGTCTGATGACTATCCCGTTGGGCAAGTATTATTTTTCAGAGGATTTTGTGGAATAATTCCTATTTTATTTCTTATTCCTAAAGAAAGATATTTAGATTTTTATAAAACAACTAGACCATTTCTTCATTTAAAAAGATGTTTAGCAGGATTAATTGCTTTGGTTTCTATATTTGTAGCATTAAGAAATTTACCTTTAGCAACAGTTGTAAGCATTTCTTTTGCAGCTCCAATATTTATAACAATATTTTCAATTTTTTTTTTAAAAGAAAAAGTTGGAATCTATAGATGGTTAGCAGTACTAGTTGGATTTGTTGGTATAATTTTCATAACTGAACCAGGTTTTAACTCTTTAAATTTATATTATATTTATCCAATAATTTTTTGCCTAGGTTTATCTTATGTTGCTATTGCTATAAGAAAATTATCATCAACAGAACCCGCTTGGTTAATTAGTTTTTTCTTTTCATTCTCAATAATGCTTCTAAGTTTTTTATCTTTTTATCAGGGATGGATTTTACCAAGTTTACTTGATTTATTTTTGTTATCTATGATTGGCATATTAGGTGGCCTTGCTAATTTATGGTTGTCACAATCTTACAAATACTCAGAAGTAAGTTTAGTTTCTCCTTTAAAATATCTTGCACTGGTCTTTGCTATAATATTTGGTTATTTTATTTGGAATGAAATCCCAACTTCTAAAACTTTATTAGGTGCTTTATTGGTTATTATTTCATCTATAATTATATTTAGAAGAGAGATGTATTTGAAAAAAAAGTTATCTGTCTCAAGACATGAGTAAAACACCAAAATACTGGAATAAGGCAAAAAATTATTTATCTAAAAAAGATAAAGTCATGTCATCATTGATTAAAAAATACAAATCTCCTTCCGAGACAGTTCTAACATCAAGAAAGGATGTTTTTTTCTCTCTCTGCAAAAGTATAATTGGTCAACAAATTAGTGTTGCTGCTGCTAATTCAGTTTTTTTAAAATTTAAGAAAAAATGTAAAAATAAAATTAATGCTAAAACTATAAATAAATTATCTAGTGCTCAACTAAAGAGTTGTGGTTTAAGTAGACAAAAAGTAAAAGGTATTAAAAGTCTTGCTAAACAATTTTTAAATAGAACATTTAATCCAAAATTAATTCCAAGCATGTCAGATGAAGAGGCGATTATTTATTTGTCTAAACTTAGACAAATTGGAAGATGGTCAGCTGAAATGATTTTACTATTTACTTACAATAGATCTAATATTTGGCCAGTTCAGGATATTGGGCTATTAAGAGCTATTTCAAAAAACTATAATAAAAAATATTTACCTCCTGAAAATTATGTAAATATGTTAAATAAAAAATTTTCACCTTATTGTTCTGTAGCGACCTGGTATTTATGGAGAAGTATAGATCCAGAGCCAATACAATATTAACTTCCTTCTACTACTTGATGATGTCTAATTACATGTTTATCAAGAATATGATGCGCTTCTTGATATTCGCGAGAATCGTAACAATTTACAGCAGTATTGTAATCAGGAAATTCTACTACAACAACTCTTGGAGAATTTATTCCGTCATTTGTTCTGTTCTTTCCACCTCTAACAATAAATTTTCCTGAAAATTTTTCTACAGATAGTTTAGCTTTAGCTGCATACTCTTTTAATTTATCCTCATTATAAATTTTTTCATATATGCATACCCAATAACCTTTTTTCATTTCAATCGATCCATTTCTCATAGCTTTTTATATTTTCTATTAAATACTTTGGTAAATTTTGTACTGGGTAATTTTCAAGTTTTTTTCCACCCAATTTATTTTTTCTTTGATCTGCTTGTAAGTCATATATAGCAATTTTATTTTTTATTATTTCATTTATTTCACTTTCAGATAAAGGATTTTTATCAAATTCTATGTGGTGTAAATATGATTTCAATTTAAGTTTAATTTCATCAGCAGTTTTTACATTTGTAAAATGCCACCCACCGTTTTTTACTACCTTACAATTTGTAAATTTTTTTTCTGAAAATAATGTGTCCAATCTATATATTGGATATTTACGATCTTTTATATTTCTTAACCATTGAGGACCTTTAAAATACTTCTTTTTGCATCCTTTTGTGCCTGTCCAAATAAAATTTGGCAATTTAAGATTAAATTTATAATAAAACATTTCTTGTTGAAATAAGATTATTTTTTCCTTGATTGTTTTAAGGTTGTTATCCTCTAAATTTGGTATTTCATCGACATCAGAAATCAAAATTATATCTTCATCTGATGCTTCTTTTAAACCTTTTATTATAAAGTTTCTTTGGGCATTTTCCCTAAAATAAGCGTTCTCAATATATTTACATGACTTTATGTAGTCTGAATCATTAGATTTCATTTCTTTGATGTTTGATGGTTTCTGGTCATACACAAGATAAATAATTTTATTTTCAAAATTTTTAAATTTTTCAATATTAAATTTTAATTTTCTCTTATCTCCTCTATGAGTAAAAACACTTTCTACAATTACAAAATAGTCTACAAATTTGTCAAGAATATTAAGTCTAAGATCAAGAATTAAATCTTCGTCAAAGTACATAAAACAATCATAAATTTTCATAATTACTTTTTAATCTTTTTTAATCTTTATTATATGATAAAAAAATTCATGGCTGATAAATTAATTATTACTTTTGATGAATATAACAAAATTGTTGAAAAATTAGCAATTGATATTCATAAAAGATATAAACCAACAGTTCTAGTAGGTATTATGAGAGGTGCTGCTCCGATTTTAGATATACTCTCTAGGATTTTAAAACTACCTATAGCCTATATTGTTATTCAAAGTTATTCAGGAAAAGGAATAGAAGACAAGCAAGGACAACTAATGTTTGCAAGAGAAATCAGCTCATTAGCTGAGAATAAAGATTATAATAAAGTACTTTTAATTGATGATCTTTCAGATACAGGTTTAACGCTAAATAAAAGCATTGAATGGCTTAAAAATTATGCCCCCACCAAAGATTATATTAAAGAAGTAAAAACTGCATGTTTGTGGAAAAAAAAATCGTCAACTTTTGAACCAGACTTTTGTCCTGTAAAACTTGACTCTGATCCTTGGATAGTACAGCCTACAGAACATTATGAGGAATTACAAATAGAAGAAATTATAAAAAGAAATAAATAGGGCTAGAGTAAACTAGCCCTATTAAATATTTTTAAGCAACTACAAAACTAATAACACTTAGTATTGCAATGACAAATATTGCTGGCGAAGTAGATGAAAACTTTCCTGTAAATATTTTAATTAATGCGTATGATACAAATGCTAAAGCAATACCGTTACTAATGCTATAGGTTAAAGGCATTGCAATCATTGCAAGAATAGCTGGAGCAGACTCTCCAATATCATTCCACTCAATATCTGTAATGTTTCTAACGAAAAGAACAGATACAAATAGTAAAGCTGCACCATCAATTTGTTTTGGTAAACTTGTTGCTAAAGGAGCAAAAAATATACAAGCTAAAAACAATAAGCCGATCACAAGAGAGGTCATTCCAGTTTTACCACCAGCTTTTACACCAGCACCAGACTCCACATAACTTGTAACAGTTGTTGTTCCCATCATTGCACCTGCAACTGTTCCAACACTATCCGATAACATTGCTTTATTGATATCTTGAACTTTACCTTGCTTATCAACTTTACCAGCAACATTTGCAACAGATGTCAAAGTTCCTGCAGTATCAAAGAAGTCGATAAATAACAAAGTAAATATTACTGTAGACATTCCCGCAGTCAATGCTGCTGACAAATCAAACTCAAAAAGATAAGTCATTGGCGGAGGTGCACTTACGAGACCATTGAAATTGGCTAATCCCGCAGCCCATGAAATAATACTGAATACTAAAATTCCTATTATAATATTTCCTTTTATATTCATTTTTTCCATTACAATTATTGCAATGAATGTTGCACAACCCAATAAAACAATTGGGTTACTTAAATCCCCAAGCTTTACAAGTGTAACTGGATCATCAACTACTACTTCCATAATTTGTAATCCAATAATTGCTAAGAATAGACCAATACCAGCCCCAATTCCCAATTTAAGACTTTTAGGTATAGAGTTAATTAACCAAGCTCTTATTGGTGTAAGAGATATAATCAAAAACAATACACCAGCAACTAACACAGCACCCAAGGCCTCTTGAGGCGTGTAACCCATTCCAGCACAAACTCCAAAAGCCACAAAGGCATTAATACCCATACCTGGAGCAAGTCCAATTGGCCAAGTTTTTCCATAAAAGGCCATTATAAAACATGCTAATGCTGTTGCTAATATTGTAGCAGTATAAACTGCGCCGAAATCAAAGAAACCTTTTTCGGGTCCGGCAAATTCTCCCGATAAGATAAATGGATTTAAAAACATAATATAAGCCATAGTTAAGAACGTAGTTGTTCCTGCTATTACTTCTGTTTTAAAATCTGTTTTATGTTTTTTGTAATTAAAATAATTATCAAGCATTTGTCCTCCTAATAATGGAGGATTATTCGATTCTATTCAAAAATACTTGCTTTATGTGGAGTTTATTCACAAAATTCAACTTAGAAGTTTATATTTATGCCATAATTGTGCTGTTAAAATATTTTTTATGTTTAAATCAAAAAATATTTTAATTTTTATTGTTTTTTCTACTTTAGTTGTAGGTTGTCAAACTGTTAAGGAAAGGACAGATGCAATTGTTGAAAAAGAAAATGAAAAATTAAGTAAATTTCTTGGGAAATCGTCTAGCGAACTTCAGATGGAGCTTGGAAAACCAGATGAAGATTTCAAAAATGCAAAGGGAAATTTTGAGTTTGTTTATAATAGTAAAAAATATTTGGTACCGTGCGAGAGAAGATTTGAAATAAATTCAGATAA
>CACLRF010000028.1 GCA_902609235.1 uncultured Pelagibacteraceae bacterium | reverse complement strand
ACCATAGTTTCCACCACCTGAAACATCCCAAGTATTTGCACTTAAAAAAGCAACTTCATTTGTTTGAATTTGATATTGCTTTATTGGAAGATCGTAAACTTTAGAGTCTGGTTTATAAACTCCGACTTCTTCAATTGAAAAAATATTGTCAAATATATTTTCTAAATTATTGCTCTTAACCAATTCGTCAAGAAGGGAAGGAGTACCATTCGAGAGAATAGCAAGTTTAAAATCTTTTTCTCTTAATGATTTTAAAACTTCAGGAACTTCTTTAAATGGTGAAAGAATTTTATAAAGATCTAATAGCTCATTTTTCATTGAAGAGTCTATCTCATAAGCTTTCATAGATTTATCTAAACTATCTTCTGTCACTTGCCAAAAATCCTTATGACGTCTCATTAAGGTTCTTAGCCAAGTATATTCTAATTGTGTAGCTCTCCAATGATTAGCAAAACCTTCCCACTTATCACCGATTTTATCTTTACACTTCTCGGCAGCTGAATTGACATCAAATAAGGTACCATAAGCATCAAAAATTATTGCTTTAATATTTTTCATAAACTAACTTATTAATATGAGTAACATTAGATTATTTTATTCAAAAAGTTTATCTCTTAATTTGATTGACAAACTTGATAAATCTCAATCTCATTATGTTTCTAAAGTTATGAGAATTAAAGAAAATGAAGTTTTTTCTTTATTTAACAACAGCGGAGAGTGGGAAGCTAAAATTTTGAATACACATAAAAGTATAGTTGAGTTTAATGTTACAAAGCAATTAAGACAGAAAGAAAATAACAAAGAACTCTGGCTGGCTTTCTCTCCAATAAAATCAAATTACTTTAATTTTATGATTCAAAAAGCTACTGAGCTTGGGGTAACTAAGTTTTTACCAGTCATCTTTGAAAGAACGATTGTTAGAAAAATAAATAAAGAGAGATTGGAAAAAGTAATCATAGAAGCTGCTGAACAATCAAATAGAATAACAGTTCCATCAATTGAGGATCCTCAAAAATTAAAAAGCTTTCTAAATAATGATATAGATTTAATTTTTACTGATCTCAACACTACTAATACAAAAATTGACATTAAAAAGTTAACTACTAAGCCTACTTGCGTAATCATAGGACCAGAGGGAGATTTTTCTGAGGAGGAAAGGGAAGAGATTCTCAGATTTAACAACGTTCAACCAATTAAAATTAATCAAAACATTTTACGATCTGAAACAGCTGTAATTTCTGCCTTATCGATCATAAATTACGCTATTAATTGATATTTTGTCGCTAAAAGTAAAAGTGTATTTTTTTAAAAGACACTCTATATAGGGTAAAAAAATGAAAAAATTTTTATATATATTTCTAACTTACTTTATCTCTTCAAGCGCATTCGCTAATCAACCAGTCGATTGGCAACTAGGCTTTCAAAAGGCTGCTTCCGAGACTATGAGAGATATAGTTAATTTCCATGATAAATTGTTGTTACCAATTATAATTGCAATCAGTGTTTTTGTTCTGTTTTTGATGGTTTATGCTTGTATAAGATTTAGGGCTTCAGCAAATCCAGTTCCATCAAAAAGAACTCATAATGTTGCTGTTGAAGTTTTATGGACTTTAATTCCATGTTTAATTCTAATCGTGATGGCGGTTCCATCATTTAAAATTTTATATAAACAAGATGCAATTCCTAAAGCGGATATAACTGTTAAAGCTATAGGGTATCAATGGTACTGGGGATATGAGTATCCTGACGAAAATATTTTCTTCGACTCTTACATGATCGAAACTAAAGACTTAAAAAAAAACGAGCCAAGACTGTTAGCTGTAGATAATGAACTGGTTGTTCCAGTAAATAAAGTTGTTAAGGTAATGATCACTGCCAATGATGTTCTACATGCGTGGGCACTTCCTTCATTTGGGGTAAAACGAGACGCTGTACCTGGGAGAATAAATGAAACATGGTTTAAAGCAGAAAAAGTTGGAACTTATTATGGTCAATGTTCTGAACTGTGTGGAATTAAGCACGCGTTTATGCCAATTGAAGTTAGAGTTGTTACTGAGGAAGAATATCAAGAGTGGTTGTTAGATGCTAAAGTCAAATTTGCAAAAGAAATTAATGAAGAAGATCAATTTAAAAAACTAGCGAGTAAATAATATGTATACACAAACAGCATCACACGACGATCATCATACACCAACTGGTTGGAAACGTTGGGCTTATTCAACCAACCACAAAGATATTGGAACTATGTATCTAATATTTGCAATTATTGCAGGTATAATTGGTACTGCATTCTCAGTTTTAATGAGAATCGAATTGATGCATCCTGGTGATGGAATTTTAGGTGGCAACTATCATTTATATAATGTCTTAGTAACAGGTCATGGCTTGATCATGATATTCTTTATGGTGATGCCAGCAATGATTGGTGGATTTGGAAATTGGTTTGTTCCAATTATGATTGGTGCACCTGATATGGCTTTTCCTAGAATGAATAATATTTCATTCTGGTTATTGCCTACGTCTTTCATATTATTAATAATGTCAATTTTTATGGATGGCCCTCCAGGTCAAACAGGAGTAGGAGGAGGATGGACAATATATCCTCCATTATCATCTACAGCAGGTCAACCAGGTCCAGCAATGGATTTTGCAATTTTAAGTTTACACTTAGCTGGTGCATCTTCAATTTTAGGTGCAGTAAATTTTATTACTACAATTTTAAACATGAGAACACCTGGCATGACACTTCATAAAATGCCGTTATTTGCTTGGTCAATATTAGTTACAGCTTTCTTATTATTGTTGTCATTACCAGTTTTAGCAGGAGCAATTACAATGCTTCTTACAGATAGGAACTTTGGAACAGCTTTCTTTGATGCGCAAACTGGGGGAGATCCAGTTCTATTTCAACATTTATTTTGGTTCTTTGGTCATCCGGAAGTTTATATTTTAATATTACCAGGTTTTGGAATGATCAGTCATATTGTTTCAACATTTTCTAGAAAACCAGTTTTTGGATACTTAGGAATGGCTTATGCAATGGTCGCAATTGGAATAGTTGGTTTCGTTGTTTGGGCTCACCACATGTATACAGTTGGTTTAAGCACAGATACTAAAGCATACTTTTTAGCTGCAACGATGATCATTGCAGTTCCAACTGGTATAAAAATTTTTTCATGGATAGCAACTATGTGGGGTGGTTCGATTTCATTTAAAACTCCAATGGTTTGGGCTTTAGGATTTATATTTTTATTTACTGTTGGTGGAGTTACCGGTGTAGTTCTAGCAAACGCTGGAGTTGATACAGCAATGCATGATACTTACTACGTTGTTGCTCACTTTCATTACGTACTATCTTTAGGAGCTGTATTTGCGATCTTTGCAGGATTTTACTATTGGTTTGGAAAAATGACTGGTTACGAGTACTCAGAATGGATGGGTCAATTACACTTCTGGTTAACGTTTATTGGAGTAAACTTGGTTTTCTTCCCACAACACTTTTTAGGCCTTGCGGGAATGCCAAGAAGATATGCTGACTATCCAGATGCTTTTGCAGGATGGAATTACATTTCTTCAATTGGTTCTTATATTTCTGTAATTGGATTGGTAGTATTTTTTATAAACCTTGCTTATGCGTTTTATAAGAAAAAGGCTGCAGCACAAAACCCATGGGGAGAAGGCGCTACAACCTTAGAATGGACTGTACCATCTCCACCCAATTTTCATACTTTTGAAGAATTACCAAAGTTTGAAGATGAAGAGGGTGTTGAAAAATCTACTAGCTAAATATAGCAAATAAGATTTTTTAACTTTAAATTAATGATTAAGTCTAAATTAAAAAATAGAAACTTATCTCAAGAAGACGCCTTTAATTTATCTGAATTATTTAAATTAATGAAACCAAGAGTAATGTCTTTGGTTATCTTTACATGTGCAGTTGGCTTATTAATGGCTCCAAATATAATTCCAACAAAAGATGCAATCATTGGAATAATTTTGGTTTCAATTGGAGCAGGAGCGGCTGGGGCTTTAAATATGTGGTACGAGTCAGATTTAGATGCCCTTATGACAAGAACTTGTTTGAGACCAATTCCAACAGGCAAGGTAAATAGAAATCAAGCACTGGTATTTGGAATTTCTCTTTCGATTTTTTCTGTAATTGCTCTTGATTATTATTCAAACAGAATATCAGCTAGTTTATTACTTTTTACTATTTTGTTTTATGTGTTTGTTTATACAATTTGGTTAAAAAGAAAAACTCCACAAAATATAGTGATAGGGGGAGCTGCAGGGGCATTACCCCCAGTGATTGGTTGGACTATAGCCACCAATTCTTTAACTTTTGAGCCAATTACATTTTTTTTGATTATATTCTTTTGGACGCCTTCACATTTTTGGGCTTTAAGTTTGTATAAATCAGATGATTACAAAAAAGCTAAGATACCAATGCTTCCACTAACAAATGGTGTTGAGAGTACAAAATTAAATATATTTGTCTATTCTTTAACAATGTTACCAGTAATTGTTTTGCCTTATGTTATTGGCTTTGTGGGCATAACTTTTTTAATCCCATCATTAATTTTGACAATTTATTATAATTATTTATGTTTCGAACTTTATAAATTTAAAAAAAATAAATTTGACGCAAAAAAAGCAAAATCTATTTTTGGATATTCAATTTTGTATTTATTTTTAATTTTTGTTCTTTTTTTAATTGATAAAATTTTATGATAACGCCTGACAAGAAAACTAAGAAAAAAAATATTATAACTGCAATAGCAATTTTAGCGTTTATGGTATTTTTATTTGTATTTACTTTATACAACGTTGGAGTATTTGATAGACAAATATGATTAAAAGAAAAACATTGACTCCTTTACTTTTAGCTGGGATTTTTGTCCTTATGCTGGGATTGTCTTTTGCTGCAGTGCCTTTATATGATCTGTTTTGTAGAGTTACAGGCTTTGGTGGAACAACTCAGGTATCTAGAGAGGCTCCAAAAATAGTTTTGGATAAGGTTGTTAGCGTAAGGTTTGATACAAATGTAAACAATCTTGATTGGAATTTCAAAGCAAAATCAAACGTGATTGATGTGAAAGTTGGCCAGGTCAACAGTATAGAATTTGAAGTTGAGAATATTGGAGACGAAACGACTTATGGTGTAGCAAGTTTTAACGTGTCACCAGCAAGTTTTGGTAAATATTATAGTAAATTAGGATGTTTTTGTTTTGAAAAACAAGAGTTGAAGGCAGGAGAGAAGGCAACTTACGTAATGACTTTCTATTTAGACCCTGATCTTGTGAACGATCCAACTACAAAAAATCTACAAGATGTAACTATGTCGTACACTTTTTTCTCGACAGATTACTATAAACAATCATAATCACGAAAAATGTCAGCAGAAAAAAAACACGATTACCACTTAGTTGATCCAAGTCCCTGGCCAATCTATACATCTTTTGCATGCTTAGTATTAGCTATAGGTGCAATTTTTTATATGCATAACGGTATTTCATGGGGAATGTATCTTGGTTTAGCTTTATTAATTTATGGTGCGTATATGTGGTTTAGAGATGTTGTAATTGAAGCTGAACATCAAGGTCATCACACTCCTGTTGTTCAAATTCATCATAGATATGGAATGACTTTATTTATTGCTTCAGAGGTGATGTTCTTTGTTGCATGGTTCTGGGCTTACTTTGATATAAGTTTGTTTCCAAACGAATTTGTTGGAAATGTATGGCCACCAAAAGATATTGAAACATTTGATCCTTGGGACATTCCTTTGATAAATACTTTAGTTTTATTATTATCAGGAACAACTGTCACTTGGGCCCATCACTCTTTATTAGAAGATGATAGAAAAGGATTTATTCAAGGTTTAACTTTAACAGTAATCCTTGGTTTCTTTTTTACATTATTACAAGTATACGAATACCATCACGCTACTTTTACTTACTCAGGCCATATTTACGGAGCAGTATTTTATATGGCAACAGGTTTTCATGGTTTTCACGTCATAATTGGAACGATATTTTTAGCAGTATGTTTGTGGAGAGGAAGACTTGGTCATTTTACTAAAGATCATCATTTTGGATTTGAAGCGGCTGCATGGTACTGGCATTTTGTTGACGTAGTGTGGCTATTTTTATTTGCTGCAATATATATTTGGGGAAGTTAATATTTATCCTTGAAGAATAAATTTCTATTTTCAGTATTTGTTTATTTTATTATTTTAACTCTTCTCTCCCTAGGGTTTTGGCAAATTTATAGATTAAATTGGAAATTAGAATTAATTGAGCAAATAGAAAATTCTCTAAAAAACGACCCAGTAGAATTATCCAACATTGAAAAAAAAAACTATCTTAGAATAAAGACAAGTGGAGATATTGATTTTGATAAACAAATTTACTTGTACAATTTAAATGATGCAGGGAAACCTGGATTTGAGGTAATTAATCCAATAAAAATTGGTGATGAAAATTACTTAGTGAATAGGGGATGGATACCTTTTGAAAAAAAAGACCTTCCTGAAATAAATTTAGTTGATCAAAATCAAATAGTCGGCACTCTTATGCTTCAAACTAAACCAAGCACATTTAAGCCTGAAAATGATATTG
>CACLRF010000027.1 GCA_902609235.1 uncultured Pelagibacteraceae bacterium | reverse complement strand
TTATCTCTCCAAGAAGGTGCTTGACCAGTATTTACGTTGAAACGAGCTAAACGTAATGCAACACAAATTACATATATTAAACATAACAACCATCCAAATCTTCCTAATGTATTTAGTTTCCAGAAATACATAATAAATGCTGGGGCTACTCCAAAACTTATCATATCTGTTAAAGAATCGAGCTCTTTACCAACTTTTGATGTCCCTTTAATTAATCTTGCTATTCTTCCGTCTAATCCATCAATAAGAGCGGCAAATATAATTGCTATAATTGCAAATTCAAATTTTCCATCCAATGCAAATCTGATTGATGATAAACCTATACAAACTCCAATAAGAGTTAGCATGTTAGGCAATATCACTCTTGCATTAGTTTTTTTATCTGTAACAATTTTTAAATTGTTTTTTGGCTGTTCCATAAATTAATTTTTAGCCAGCAGTGTTTCCCCTGAAATTGCTGTTTGACCAACTTTAACTAGTGGTTCATAATTTTCATAATAAACGTCTGCTCTACTACCAAATCTAATCATTCCAATTCTATCACCTTGACTCAATTCTTGGTTTTTATTTGTTTCACAAACTATTCTTCTTGCAACTAATCCTGCAATTTGAACGACTACAATATCGTTACCATGCTTATCTTTAATTTTATAATAATTTCTCTCATTGTCTTCGCTTGCTTTATCTAACGATGCATTTAAAAATTTACCTGGTTTATAAAAAATATCTTCAATAATACCTGAACACGGTGTTCTATTTACATGACAATCAAATACGTTCATAAAAATACTTATTTTTTTAAATTTTTTATTTTCTAGTCCAAGTTCTTTTGGACCATCTACCTCTTCAACTTTAATCACTTCTCCATCAGCAGGACTTACTAGGTAGCTATCATCTCCTATAATTGTTCTCTCTGGATCTCTAAAAAAATAATAAACCCAGACAGTCAGTAATATTCCTATTAACCCTAAAAAATTATTAATAATTAGAAAAATTATAGTTATGAATACAGCTATTACTATAAACTTGTATCCTTCTGTGTGAATCTTTGGAAATATCTTACTAAACATATTCTTCTATTTGCTAATTTTCGATTAATATGTATATAAAACGATCAAATTCAATTAATAAGATAAATTTAATTTAATGAGCAAAATCAAGGTAAAAAACCCAGTTGTAGAGCTGGATGGCGATGAAATGACTCGTATTATATGGGAGTTCATCAAAAATAAATTAATCCTCCCATATTTAGATCTTGGTATCGAATATTACGATTTAGGCATGAAAAGCAGAGATAATACTGATGATCAGATTACCATCGACTCTGCGAATGCTATAAAAAAAATTGGTGTTGGAATTAAGTGCGCAACGATTACACCAGATGAAGCAAGAGTAGAAGAATTTGATTTAAAAAAAATGTGGAGATCACCAAACGGAACCATAAGAAATATAATTGGAGGAACAGTTTTTAGAGAACCAATTATTTGTAAAAATATTCCTAAACTTGTTCCCTCTTGGACAGATCCAGTAATTATTGGAAGACATGCCTTTGGTGATCAATATAGAGCAACAGACTTTAAAGTTCCTGGAAAAGGAAAAATGGAAGTGAAATGGACATCGGAAGATGGAAAAGATGAAATTAAATATGAAGTATTTAATTTTACAGGTCCTGGTGTGGCTTTATCAATGTACAATTTAGATAAGTCTATAGAAGATTTTGCAAGATCTTGTTTTAGTTATGGTTTGATTAAAAAGTGGCCTGTTTACATGTCTACAAAAAATACAATTCTAAAACAATACGATGGAAGATTTAAAGATATTTTCCAAGAAGTTTTTGACAAAGAATATAAGAGTAAATTTGAAAAAAATAATTTAACTTATGAGCACAGGTTAATTGATGACATGGTTGCATGTGCAATGAAGTGGAGTGGAAAATATATTTGGGCTTGCAAAAATTATGATGGAGATGTCCAGTCTGATACTATGGCACAAGGTTATGGGTCTTTAGGATTAATGACAAGCACATTGTTAACTCCAGATGGAAAAGTAATGGAAGCAGAAGCTGCTCACGGAACAGTAACTAGACATTATAGAATGCATCAACAAGGAAAAGAAACTTCAACAAACCCAATTGCATCAATTTTTGCTTGGACTAGAGGATTGTCTCACAGAGGTAAATTAGATGGTAATGAAGAGCTAATTAAGTTTGCACAAACCCTTGAAAAAGTTTGTATTGAATGTGTAGAAAATGGATCAATGACAAAAGATTTGGCAATTCTTATTGGTCCTGAAAGCAAGTATTTAACTACCAATCAGTTTTTAGACGAAATTGACAGTAATTTAAAAAAAAAATTAAATTAAACTCTTAAGCTTTTCAAAAGCTTCTTCTATTTTTGATTGATCTTGTCCACCAGCTTGAGCAAAGTCTTTTCTTCCTCCACCACCTTTGCCACCAATTATTTCAGATCCAACTTTAACAAATTGAACTGCATCAAACTTATTTGTTAAATTATCAGTTACTCCAACAGCTAATCCAACCTTGTCATCTTTATTTGCAAACACTACTACAATACCTTCACCTAAATCTTTTTTACCTTTATCTACAAGTTTTCTTAATTCTTTTGGAGGCAATCCCTCTATTCTTTGAAGTCTTAATTTAACTCCATTAACTTCTTCATCTTTAATAATGTTTTTTGATTTATCTTCTAAGATTGCATTAACAGAGATGGTCTCTAGTTGTTTTATTAGATTTTTAATTAAAGTTTTTTGATCAGTTTCATCTAAACTTGGTTTTCCTCCTAATTTAATAATTTGCTGACTTAAATCTTTTATTGTTTCTTCGTCTTTTTCTGCAGACAGATTTGATAATTTTTCTTTGTTTTGAAGATATTCCTCCAATTGTTTATCTCTTAATGCCTCAATTCTTCTTACCCCTGCGGCAATTGAAGATTGGCTGACAATCTTAAATTTACCAATATCACCAGTATTTTTTACGTGTGTTCCACCACATAATTCAGTTGAAAAATACTTACCATCCTCATCTCCCATCGAAAGGACCCTTACTTCATCTCCATATTTTTCACCAAATAATGCCAAAGCACCGTTTTCAACTGCCTCATGAGGTGTCATTAATCTAGTTTTTACATCAGATTTTTTAGTGACCATTGTGTTTACAAAGTCTTCTATTTTATTGATTTCTTCATTCAAAATTGGCTTCATGTGACTGAAATCAAATCTTAATCTACTTGGCTCTACCAAAGATCCCTTTTGGGTTACGTGAGTACCAAGAACTCTTCGCAAAGACTCGTGCAATAAATGGGTTGCTGAGTGATAGGCACGAGTATTATCTCTTCTTTCTACATCAATTTTTAGCTCAACACTATCCTGTAATTTTATAGATCCACTCTTTACCTTTCCATAATGAACAAATAAATCACCTAATTTTTTTTGAACATCGGTTACTTCAAATTTAAAATCATTCGAAGCTATTTCACCATTATCACCAACTTGACCTCCAGATTCTCCATAAAAAGGGGTTTGATTTACTATAATAATTCCTTCATCATTTTCTTTTAATTGATCAACTTCTTTATTAGCTTTTAAAAGAGATAACACAACACCTTCAGCATGATTAGTTTCATATCCTAAGAATTCAGTTGGCTCAATTTTATCTTTTATTCCAAACCAGATATCTTCAACCGCTGCATCACCAGAACCTTTCCAATTTTTCTTAGCAAGCTCTCTGCTTTCCTTCATTAAAGATTGAAACTTTTCAGTATCGATTGACATTGATTTATTTCTTAAAATATCTTCAGTAAGATCTAATGGAAATCCATAGGTATCATATAATTTAAAAGCTACATCGCCTGGTAAAACTTTATCTATCTTGGATATTTCATCATTTAAAATTTTTATTCCTCTATCTAATAGAATTAAAAATTTTTCTTCTTCCATTTTTAAAGTTTCTTTAATTAATGACTCTGCTCTAACTAATTCTGGATAGTTCCCAGACATTTCATTTTTAAGAGTATCAAACAAATTATAAAAAACTGGTTCCTTAGATCCAAGCAAATGAGAATGTCTCATTCCTCTTCTCATAATTCTTCTAAGAACATATCCTCTTCCTTCATTTGAAGGTAAAACTCCCTCGGCAATTAAAAACGAACTTGCTCTTAAGTGATCAGCAATTACTCTAAAACTTGCAAGATTAGATTTATCTGATTTAACTTTTACAATTTCGGATGCAGAACTAATTATTTTTTTAAAATGATCTGTTTCATAGTTATCATGTGAACCTTGCAATAAAGCAGCAATTCTCTCTAATCCCATTCCAGTATCAACTGACGGTTTTGGAAGATTAATTCTTTTATCTTTAGTAACTTGTTCAAACTGCATAAAGACCAAGTTCCAAATTTCTATAAATCTATCTCCATCCTCATCTTTAGATCCAGGTAAACCTCCTGGTAAATGATCTCCGTGGTCAAAAAAGATTTCTGAACAAGGGCCGCATGGACCTGTCTCTCCCATTGACCAAAAATTATCAGAAGTTGCTATCCTAATAATTCTATTATCGTTAAAACCCGCTATTTTCTTCCAAAAATTGAAGGCCTCATCATCCTCGTGAAATACAGTTACATAAAGCTTGTTTTTATCTATTCCAAAATCTTTGGTTATTAAATCCCAGGCATAATGAATTGCTTGCTCTTTAAAATAATCACCAAAAGAAAAATTTCCTAACATCTCAAAGAAAGTGTGGTGCCTTGGTGTGTAACCAACATTTTCTAAATCATTATGCTTACCACCTGCCCTTACACATTTTTGTGATGTTGTGGCTCTCACATAATCTCTTTTTTCTAATCCAGTAAATACATTCTTAAACTGAACCATCCCTGAATTGGCGAACATCAATGTAGGATCATTATTTGGAACCAAATTACTAGATTCCACAATCTTATGATCATTCTTCTCAAAATACTTCAAAAAAGTATTTCTTATTTCATTGAGTGTTTTGTCTGCCATATTTTTAAAATACAGCTTTTTTATTCTATGTCTAGATATCGAAGGGAAAAAAGGCGCTTAATTTAAGCGCCTTTTATTAATAAAGATGACCTATTAATTCTTTTTAGAGGGAGGAGTAGCTTCTGCTTTTTCAGCTTCTTCTTTTTCAGCTACTTTCTTTTCTTTCTCCAGTTTTTCAGGATCGATTGGATTTCCTTCTATTTTCTTAGAAATCACGCCTGCTTTCTCTCTAATTGCCATTTCAATTTCAGCAGCAACTTTAGGATTTTGAGCTAAATAAGTCTTAGCATTCTCTCTACCTTGACCAATCTTCTCACCTTTATAAGCATACCATGCACCTGATTTTTCAATTATATCTGCTTTAGAACCAAGATCGACTAGTTCACCCATCTTGCTAATTCCTCTTCCATACATTAAGTCAAATTCAACAACTTTGAATGGTGGTGCTACTTTATTCTTAACTACCTTCACTCTTGTAGAGTTACCAATAATTTCATCTTTATCTTTGATGGCACCAATTCTTCTAATGTCCATTCTTACAGACGAATAGAACTTAAGCGCATTACCTCCTGATGTTGTTTCAGGACTTCCAAACATAACTCCAATTTTCATTCTAATTTGGTTTATGAAAATCATCATTGTATTTGTGTTTGATATTGAACCAGTTAATTTTCTTAAAGCCTGACTCATTAATCTTGATTGAAGACCAACATGATGATCTCCCATCTCGCCTTCAATTTCAGCTTTAGGAGTTAAAGCTGCAACAGAGTCAATTACGATTACCGAAATAGAGCCTGATTTTACTAGTGTATCGGCAATTTCTAGTGCTTGTTCACCAGTATCTGGCTGAGAAATTAAAAGTTCTTCAGTATTTACACCTAATTTTTTTGCATAAACTGGATCTAATGCATGCTCTGCATCAACAAATGCACAAATGCCTCCAGCTTTTTGAGCTTCAGCAACAACTTGTAATGCTAGTGTTGTTTTTCCAGATGATTCTGGTCCGTAAACTTCAATAATTCTTCCTTTCGGTAATCCACCAATACCTAAAGCTAAATCAAGACTTAAAGAACCTGTTGAAACAGACTCGATATCCATCGCCCTCTTTTCACCAAGCTTCATTACTGAGCCTTTTCCAAAATTATCTGTAATTTGAGCTATCGCAGCGTCTAACGCTTTGTTCTTTTCTTTAACGTCCATTTCTTGATCTTTTGTAGATTTAACTACTTTTAGGTTATTTTTCGTCATTTTTTGCCTCTTTTTTTAATTTTTTTAACACTCGAATCATGAAATAAATGTACACATTTTGTTCTCATTAGCAATATATTTATTTTCAGCCCCAAAAAATCAAATAATTACTTAAGTTTTAAGTATTGGCTATTCAGCAACCCTACTGCTTTAAGCAAGTTGTATTGAGCCATTAGATAGTTCCTCTCTGAATTTGACAGAGAAATTTGTGCGTCAAGCAGTAAAGTATTTGATTGGATAACATCAAGTGTTGTTCTTGATCCTCTTTCGTACTCCGCCGCAATTCCTTCGTTAGCAATTCGTGCAGCACTTACTTGAACTTTAACGGAATTTAAAAAACTTTCTGAAGACTGTAAACTAGACCAAGCACTTGCTACATTTGTATCATTTGTTCGAATAGCATCATCTAATAACAACCTCTTTCTCGAAGTTAAATTTGAATTTTTAGTTATAGTTGATCTTTTCTTACCTCCTGAATAAAAAGGCCAGCTTACTGTTGCTTTTAAAACATCTTTTTCTCTTTCATCTATTGTTGAGGTAAAATCATCTGAATAAGATCTTTCTAA
>CACLRF010000026.1 GCA_902609235.1 uncultured Pelagibacteraceae bacterium | reverse complement strand
TTCTCCGAAGTGTTTTTGTCTTTAAAAAAAGTTTTTTTTTCTAGTGAACAGCTTGAAAAAATTATTAAAATAATAAAAAAAAACTTAATCACTTAAATCTCTATTTAATCTTTTTTGTGATTGAGTTTTTATATCTATATTTGCATTACCTAAAGTTATTATTTGATTAAAAAATTCTTTAGATTTTTGTTTTTGGTTTTTTGAGTAAAAATATTCTGCCATTAAGTATAATGCATGTGATTTCCATACACTTTTTGAATTTATTAATGGATTTAAAATATTTAATAGGTCACCTTCTTGTGCTTTATCTGCATTAAATAATGCTTTTTTATAGATAACCAAGTTTTTAATTTCTTTATCAAGTGTAACGTTTTCAATCAAAATATCAAAATAACTGTTTATTTCACTTTGGTTTGAAATTAGTTCGTTGTCTATAATAAAGTAGAGAGATAAAGTTGAATACGTTGGGTCTTGCTCATTAATTATTTCTACTAAATTTTGAATTGTTTTTTCTTTGTTTTTTTCAGAGTAAGCTAATGTGGTTAAATTAAATTTATTTGAAATTTCTTTTTTCTTATTAGTTTTATAACTATCAAAAATGTAAGCACCAACTAAGAAAACAACAAAAATTACTAATGTTGAGATAATTTTTATTTTGTTATTAACAAAAAAATTTCTAAATTTTTCTTGTCTTGTATTACTATTTATAATTGAAATATCTTCTTCCATAACTAAATCATATTCCTCAAAACATATTGGAGAATGCCACCATTTTTATAGTACTCTAATTCATTTTTAGTATCAATTCTGCATAAAGTTTTAACTTTTTTGATGTCACCAGAAACATATTTTATCTCGATAGTAACCTCATCAGATGGATTAATACCCTTTTCAACATCCAGAACACTAATTAATTCTGAACCAATTAAATTAAGGTTTTTTCTATTTACATCATCTGTAAATTGTAAAGGCAAAATTCCCATTCCAATCAAATTAGATCGGTGAATTCTTTCAAAACTCTCGGCAATAACTGCTTTTATGCCTAGTAATTTTGTTCCCTTAGCTGCCCAATCTCTAGACGATCCAGTTCCATATTCTTTTCCACCAATTACAACTAAATCTGTTCCTCTTTTTTTATATTCAACTACCGCATCATAGACAGGAAGAACTTTTTCCTCTGGATATAACTTTGTAAAACCACCTTCTGTACCAGGAGCCATTTCATTTCTAATTCTTATATTTGCAAAAGTTCCGCGCATCATAACTTCATGATTTCCTCTTCTTGATCCATATGAGTTATAATCTTTAGGTAAAATTTGATGTTCCATGAAATATTCACCAGTTGGGCTATCTTTTTGAATACTTCCGGCTGGTGATATATGATCAGTAGTAATCATATCACCTAAAATTAATAATGGTCTTGCATCCTTAATTTCTTTAAATCCTTCTGGTTTATCTGGTAACGAGTCAAAAAATGGAGGTTTTTTAACATATGTTGATCCTTTATCCCAATTATAGATGCTGCTTTTATCAGCTTTAATTTTTTGCCATTGAGTTGGGCCCTCAGAAACATTTGAATATCTTTGTATAAACATATCTGCATTAAGAGATGTTTTTAAAGTATCTTCTATCTCTTTATTAGAAGGCCAAATATCTTTTAAAAATACATCTTTGCCTTTTTTATCTTTTCCTAATGAGTCTTTATATAAATCAACTTCCATATGTCCTGCTATTGCATATGCAACAACTAGCGGAGGTGATGCTAGATAGTTAGCTTTTATATGTGGGGAAATTCTTCCCTCAAAATTTCTATTTCCAGATAAAACTGATACAGCATAAATATTTTCTTTTTGAATTGCTTCTACAATGTTTTCTGGAAGTGGTCCTGAATTCCCAATACAAGTCGTGCAGCCATACCCAACCAAATTAAACCCAAGCTGATCTAAATAAGTGTTTAATCCAGCTTTAGCCAAATAGTCAGTAACTACTTGAGATCCAGGTGCTAAAGAAGTTTTTACCCAAGGTTTAACCTGCAAACCTTTTTCAATAGCTTTTTTTGCTAATAGCCCGGCCCCAATTAGAACATTTGGATTAGAAGTGTTAGTACAAGAAGTTATTGCTGCAATTAATATTGAGCCATCTTTTATTTCATAATCTGTATTTGTTACTTTTGAAATTGATTTTTCATTTTTATTTGTAGCTTCCTGTAATACTTTTTGAAACGAACCAGGTGCATCTGTTAAAAGAACTTTGTCTTGAGGTCTTTTAGGTCCTGAAATAGTTGGTACAACTGTGGACATGTCTAAAGATATAATGTCAGTAAATTCTATTTCGTTACTCGCCCATAAACCTTGTTCCTTGGCATAGTTTTCTACGATATCGACAGTTTGTTGATCTCTTCCAGAAAATTTCAAATACTTTAATGTTTCTTCATCAATAGGAAAAAAGCCACAGGTAGCACCATATTCTGGTGCCATATTTGCAATTGTAGCTCTATCCGCAAGTGTTAAATTTTTTAAACCTTCTCCATAAAACTCAACGAACTTACCAACCACTCCTTTATCTCTTAACATTTTAACAACAGTTAATACTAAATCAGTTGCTGTAGTTCCTTCTGGCATTTTGTTTTTTATTTCAAAGCCAATAACCTCAGGTATTAACATAGAAATTGGTTGACCTAACATTCCTGCTTCAGCCTCAATTCCTCCAACACCCCATCCTAAAACAGATAAACCATTTACCATAGTTGTATGACTGTCTGTTCCAACTAAAGTATCTGGAAAAAGATATTTTTCACCTTTAAATTCTTCTGACCAAACAACTTTTGATAAATATTCTAGATTTACTTGGTGACAAATTCCTGTCCCTGGTGGAACTATTCTAAAGTTATCAAATGCCTGCTGTCCCCATTTTAAAAAAGAATATCTCTCACCATTTCTTTCAAATTCTATATCGACATTTTTTTCAAAAGAATCTGATTTTGCAGACTGGTCAACTTGTACCGAGTGATCAATTACAAGATCAACCGCAGATAAGGGATTGATTGTATTTGGGTCTTTATTTTTTTCTTTAACTGCTTCCCTCATTGCAGCTAAATCTGCAACTGCAGGTATTCCTGTATAATCTTGAAGCAAAACTCTTGCTGGTCTATATGCAATTTCAGTTCTAGATTTTTTTGTCTTTAGCCAGTTTTTAATCGCCTCTATTTGAGATTTCGATACACTTAAGTCGTCTTCATATCTTAATAAATTTTCTAGTAAAACTTTAAGAGACTTTGGAAGTTTATTTATTCCTTCAAGTCCATTTTTTTCTGCTTCATTTAATGAGTAATAATTATACTCTTTATCATTGACTGTTATTTTTTTAAGTGAATTATAAGAATTTTTGTTTCCCGGGGTCATGTTATAAATAAAAAGTTATTATGCTTGTTAAAAGAAGCAGTGACATAGCATAATTAAAGTAATTAATAAATTTCTGATTTGTCGCAAATTTCCTGAAAAATTTACCTAAAAAAGTCCACAGAGTTATACTAGCTACTGAAACAATTAAGGCCATAATGATAATTTGAGTCGTATAACTTACAAAGTTTTCTCCTGGATTAATATAAGTAGAAACAAGAATAATTGATGCAATAACCCCTTTAGGATTTAAAAATTGAAAAATAAAAGTTTCATAAAACTTAATTGGATTTTTATTTTTATTTTCCTGATCTGTAGGTCCTGAAAAAGAAATTTTGTATGCTAAATAAATCAAAAATAAAGTTCCTAAATATTTTAATATCTCTTGAATTAAAGGATAAAGCTTAAAAATATTTATTAGTCCTAGAGCTAAGCATAATAACAAGAAAGGAAATCCTAAAGTTACACCAATTATATGTGGTAATGTTCTAAGAATACCAAAATTGAAACCAGAATAGAAAGCAACGAAATTATTTGGTCCAGGAGTAAATGCTGCAACAATTCCAAATAAAATTATAGAAAGAATTTCAGGATGCATTACTAAGCAATCGGTAATCCGTTTTCTGCTTTTTGAGAAGGATGAACAAGTGTAACTTTGCCATCAGCATCAATTGCTCCTAAAACTAATACTTGAGAAACTATTCCAGCAATATTTTTTTCAGGAAAATTACAAACAGCAATAACTTGTTTTCCTTTTAAATTCTCCTCATTATAATAATGAGTAATTTGAGCTGAGGATTGTTTAATGCCAATTTCGCTTCCAAAATCAACTTCAACAACTAAAGATGGCTTTCTTGCCTTTTCATTTTTTTTTACAGAAATTATAGTACCAATTCTAATATCTACTTTATTAAAATCATCATAGTTAATTTGCTCTTTAATCATAATATAATATAGTGTTTTAAGTTTATGAGTATAGATAACAATTTGTATGAAAAATCAATCAAGATTTTAACTGACTTAATCGCATTTAAAACTATCTCAGGTCAAGATAACAGTAATTTAATTGATTATTGTGAAAAAATTTTAAACAACATCGGAATAGATACTTTTAAAGTTTATGATGATGATAAAAAAAGAGTAAATCTTTTTGGAACTCTAAACGCAAAAAATCAAAGCACAAAAAAACCAATTATACTATCCGGTCATACTGATGTGGTTCCCGTATCTAAAGGTTGGAGCAGTGATCCATTCGTTGCAACTATTAAAAATGATAAATTATATGGAAGAGGCTCTTGTGATATGAAAGGTTTTATTGCATGTACACTTGCTTATGCACCTATCTTCAAGGAAAATAATTTAGATAGAGACTTACATTTCTGTTACACGTTTGATGAAGAGACTGCATGTATTGGAGCTCCTTTATTAATAGAGGAATTGAAAAAAAGAGATATCAAAAATGGAATTTGTATAATTGGTGAACCTACTAAAATGAAAATTATTGATGCCCACAAAGGTATGAATGAATACACAGTTCACTTTGGAGGACTTGCGGGACATAGTTCTAAACCACATTTAGGAGTAAATGCAGCTGAATATGCTACTAGATATGTTGGAAAACTTTTAGAAATTAGGGAAAAATTAAAAAAAAGAGTTCAAAAAGAAAGTATTTTTGATCCTCCACATTCAACTTTATCAATTGGTGGAATTAAAGGTGGTATTGCCCATAATGTCATTGCTGATAAATGTAGTGTTGAATGGGAAACAAGACCAGTTGTTAAAGAAGATGGGGAATTTGTCACTAATGAAATTGATAAATATGCAAATGATGTGCTTCTACCAGAAATGAAAAAAGTATTTCCAGATTCTTATATTAAAAAAGAAGTGATAGGTGAAGTTGTTGGTTTTAACAGATTAGATGAATCTGAAGCATGTGAATTTGTATCAAATATAACTGGTGATAATTCTAGAGAAGTAGTTTCTTTTGGAACAGAAGCTGGTTTATTTCAAGAACTAGGAATCAGTACAGTTGTTTGTGGACCTGGATCCATAGAACAAGCTCACAAAATTGACGAGTTCATAGAATTAAATGAAATGAAAAAGTGCCTTAAATTTTTAGAAGGTGTAAAAGATAAATCAGTAAATTAACTCCAACCACCTACGGCTTTTACTTCTAAAAACTCTTCTAATCCGTGTTCGCCTGCTTCTCGACCTATTCCAGAATGTTTAAAACCGCCGAAAGGTGCATCAACTGCAATACCAGCTCCATTAACATCAACCATTCCAGATCTTAATTTTCTTGCAACTCTTTGTACTTTTTGAGAGTCTTGGGTTTGGATATAGTTTGTTAGTCCATAAGTAGTATCATTTGCAATTTTAATTGCATCTTCTTCTGTTTCAAATGGAATAACAGATAAAACAGGTCCAAAAATTTCTGTTCTTGCAACTTCCATATCATTATTTACATCTGCAAAAACAGTTGGTTTAACAAAGTAACCTTTGTCTAATCCATCAGGTTTACCTGTTCCTCCAGCAACTAATTTTGCACCTTCATCTATTCCTTTTTGGATTAAGTTTTGTATTTTATTGTATTGAGTTTCTGAAATAACTGGACCTATATGTTCTCCTTCTTTTTTAGGATCACCCACCTCAAAACTTTCGGTATATTTTTTTAATCTCTCAATAGCTTCTTCATACATTGATTTTTCAACTAACATTCTTGTCGGTGCATTACAAGATTGTCCAGAATTTCTAAAACATCTTAAGGCACCTCTTTCAATAGCTTCTGGATCAGCATCTTTAAAAATTATATTTGCACCCTTACCACCTAATTCTAAGCTTACTCTTTTAAAATCTTTAGCAGCATTTTGTGAAATCAAAGCTCCCGCTCTTGTTGATCCAGTAAAAGATATCATATTAATATCTGGATGACTTGTGAGAGCATCGCCTGTTGTTGCTCCATCACCATTAACTAAATTAAACACACCTTTTGGAAATTTTACTTCATCAATAATTTCAGCAAGTATCATTGATGAGAGTGGTGCTAATTCTGACGGTTTTAAAACCATTGTGCAACCTGCAGCTATTGCTGGCATTACTTTTAAACAAACTTGGTTCATCGGCCAATTCCATGGTGTTATTAACGCACAAACACCTTTTGGTTCATAAATTAATCTTTGGTTGGGAGCGTGATCTCCTAATGGTTTTTCAAATTCGAAATTTTTTAAATATCTGATGAATGATTTAATATGACTTGCTCCTGTTCCTGCTTGTAATTTTGTAGCAAAATCTTTTGGGGCACCCATTTCAAGAGTTATAGCTTTTGCAATATCTGCCCATCTTTTTTTATAATTTTCATAAAGTTTTTCTAGTAATCCAATTCTTTCTTCTTTAGAAGAGAAGGCCCAAGATTCATAGGCATCTTTAGCTGCATTAACAGCAATATCTACATCAGATTTGTTCCCCAAAGTAATTACTGCACAATTTTCTTCTGTAGCAGGATCAATTACTTTAATTTCCTCAGAACTATTTGGCTTTACCCACGCTCCATTAATGTAAAAATTTTTTTTGTCTAACATGTTTTCACGGTATCCTTTCTTTATGTTTTTGCAAATAAATTAGTTAATTCATAAACAATAGTTGCTGCTGCTAAAGAAGTTACTTCTGCATGATCATATGCTGGAGAAACCTCAACGACGTCTGCTGAAACTAAATTTAATCCAGACAAACCTCTTAAAACATTTACCATTTCTCTTGTAGTCATCCCTGCAATTTCTGGTGTACCAGTACCTGGAGCAAATGCAGGGTCTAACACATCTATATCAATTGATAAGTATAGAGGATTGTCTCCCACTCTTTTTCTAATTCTCTCTGCTATTTTATCGGTTCCTTCTGTTTGAAACTCATCACAATGAATTATTTTAAATCCAAAACTTTCATCATTTTTAATATCATCTCTACTATAAAGTGGGCCTCGAATTCCAACATGCATAGAAGAATCATCTAAAAATAATCCTTCTTCTCTAGCCCTTCTGAATGGAGTTCCGTGAGTATAAGGTGCGCCAAAATATGTATCCCAGGTATCTAAGTGGGCATCAAAGTGAACTAAAGATACAGGGCCTTTATTTTTTTTATTGATCGCTCTTAACAATGGTACTGCAATCGTATGGTCTCCTCCTAAACTTATAATTCCTCCAACCTTATTTAATAAATCTGTTGCACTTACTTCTATTTGTTTGATTGCTTCATCAATACTAAATGGATTGCATGCGATATCACCAGCATCAGCAACTTGTTGGATTTTAAAAGGCTCGACATCGTAATCAGGATGATAATTAGTTCTTAAATGTCTAGATGCTTGTCTTATACTTTGAGGACCAAATCTTGCTCCTGGCCTATAACTTGTGCCAGCATCAAAAGGAATTCCAACAATTGCAACATCACAACTCTCGACATCTCTTAACTCTGGTAATCTTGCAAATGTTGAAGGACCTGCAAATCTTGGAACTTTTGTTCCACTAACAGGTTGGATTGGATTTTTATTTCGTTCTTTTTTCATTTTTAAACAAAATGTACCACATTCTTTTTAAATCGAATATCATCTAATTTATTTTTATGAAGACTTTCAGGCTAATTTTGATATCATTTTTTTTAATAACATCAGCGAATTCAAATTCTATTTATAATCTTATTAAAATACCGAATTTAGAAATCTATGAATTAAAAACTCCAAATAAACTAAAATATTTTTATGCAACCAAGCCCTTTAGACTAGGGGTTCAAAAAAACATTTCTTGCATTAATTCAGACAAAAAAACATATGATAAAAAATATCAAATTATATCTAAAAATTTAAGCAGATATTCAAAAGAATTTTTAAAAAAAATTAATCTTAAATATATTGTAATGTGTGAAAACTTATCTATTTCAGGAATAAACACAGCTGGAATTCCTGATCACGTGATGAAAACATTAATTATTGATTTAAAATTTAATGAAAAATTTATT
>CACLRF010000025.1 GCA_902609235.1 uncultured Pelagibacteraceae bacterium | reverse complement strand
GCAGTTAAAAATACTGACTCTTTAAAATTTTGCCATTTAAGTGTCTTATAAAACCACGATAATATCAGAGCCCCAAATGCACCTGCTGCTGCTGCCTCTGCAGGGGTTGCAATCCCAGCCAAAATTGTTCCAAGAACTAACATAATTAATCCAAACAAAGGTACGAAAGATACTAAAACTTCTTTTAAAATTTCAGCTCTTGGCGGAATATCCTCCTCAGGAGGTCTGGGTGCTATTGATGGGTTTAACCAAGCTCTAAAAACTGCATAACCAATATATAAACCTGCCAATAATAAACCTGGAAAAATAGCAGCTGCAAAAAGTCTTAGTGGGGAAAGTTGCGCGATAACTGAGTAAACAATTAACATAATACTTGGAGGAATTAAGATTCCTAAGCATCCACCAGAACAAATAATACCTGATGCAAATTTTTTGTCATAACCTGCTTTAACCATCGCAGGCCAAGCTAATAATCCCATTAAAGTTACAACTGCCCCAATAATTCCTGTTGCTGTCGAAAATAATGTACAAGTTATCAATGCTGCTACTGCCATTGATGCAGGTAATCTGTGTGCAGCTAATCTGATTGCGAAAAATAATTTTGCTACTATTCCTGCTCTCTCAACTAAGTAACCCATAAATAAAAATAAAGGTACAGCTGTGAGAACGTTGTTATCCATAACTGTATAAGTGTTTTGAACAAAGAGTTGAAATATTCGATTATCAAAAATATGCTCCATCATGGTCGCATCGTAATAAGCGTAATAACCAAAACCAATCCCCATTGCCATTAAAGTAAATGCAATTGGGAAACCTAAAAGGACCGCAAAAAGAAAAATTCCCATCATTAAAATAGCAACTTCTGGATTTGTTAAACTAAACAACATCTTTTTGTTCCTCCTCTTTTGACTGCCTCATTAATATCTGCTCTGTTTCTTCTGCAACAACCATTCTGGATGGCCAGTGACCTGATCTTATACAAATAATTGATCTAAAAACTTCGCTTACTCCTTGAATAACTAAGAGTACGCCAGCACAAGGTATCATTGATTTAACCATATAAATTTGAATTTGTGCAGGGCTACTCCAACTAGTTTCTTTAATCTTCCAAGCCATTGCAGCGTATTCATAACCATAAAACGCTAGAGCTACTACACCAGGAAAAAAGAAGATAAAGTATAGAACTAGATCTATCCAAGCCTGAGTTCTTTCTTTAAATAATCTATAAATGACATCACCTCTCACATGAGCTTCGGTTGCTAGACAGTATGCGCCTGACATCATTAGTATTGCACCATACATCTGCATGCTAAAATCAAAATTCCATAAAGTTGGCTTGTTGAAAACATAAGCCATAACAACTTCATAAACGGTTCCTCCCATTAAAATTACGATACACCAGGAAAATGCTTTACCCATTGAGGTGCTAAGTGTGTCGGCAAATTTAATGAAAGATTCCATCAACAACAAATATATTAAATTAATGTAAAAAAAAAGGGGGTTTTTTAAACCCCCTTTTAAATTTCTAAAAGTTAATTAGATTTTAACTTTCTGAATTGGTCCAAACTCATTTTCATAAGCTAGTTTGTAGTTCGGTTGATTCATCAACAGATACTTCATAGTTCTCTTAGCGTATGCTTTTTGTGAGTCTACTACTTTCTTAAAGAAAGCATCTTTACCAGAAAACTCACCAATGACCTTATCCCAACCTTTTAGTTGTTCAGCTAAGATAGCGTCAGATGTTTGGTAAACATTAACCTTATGCTCATTCATCAATTTAGCTAAGTCAGTTGAATATCTAACTAAAGCTTTGAAGTAGTTATCTGAGTTTGCAGCATATGCAGCATTTCTCAAAATAGCTTGATGAGAAGGTGAAAGGCTATTTAGTCTCTTAGTGTTCATAGGAATTTCAAACATTTCCTGAGATTGGTGGAAACTTCCTAAGTGATAGTGTTTAGAGACATCTTGCATTCCAAACTGTGAGTCTGATGTTGGGTTGTTAAACTCTGCAGCATCAATCAAACCAGTTTTCATAGCTGGCTGGATTTCACCACCAGGCAATTGTCTTACGACCATTCCCATAGCAGTTAAAACGTTAGTCGCTAGACCAACTGTTCTATACTTCATACCTTTAACATCAGAAACTTTTGTTACGTTCTTTTTAAACCAACCAAATGGTTGAGCTGGCATAGGCATATGGAAGAAACCTGTGTAATTAAATCCTACACTTGCTACTGCTTCTTCATATAACTTTCTTCCTCCACCATACTCCATCCAAGCCATAACTTCTTGGGATGACATACCGTATGAAGGACCAGTTCCAAAAAGTGAAGCTGCTGGATTTTTTCCGTACCAGTATGCAGTCACCCAGTGACCCATATCAACTACTCCAGAACTTACCGCTTGTCCGATTTCAGAAGTTTTAACAACTGCACCGACTGGTTGAACGTCAATTTTTAGTTTTCCGTCTGACATATCGCTAACCATTTTTGCGTAGTCTGACGCCATTTCAAAAAAGATGTTAGCGCCTGAAGGCCAAGCTGCCTGCATCTTTAGAGTAATGTGACCAGCTCCCAAAGCAAGATTCGGCATTGCTACAGCTGCTGTCGCTGCTGCACCAGTCGCCGCTGCTGCTTTGAAGAACTTTCTTCTTGAAGGAGTTTTTGAACCCTTCAATGATTTTTTATTTTTAATCATTTATTCTCCTCTAGTTAATTAACTATTAAAATTAAAACATAGATTTAAATTGGAGTCTTTCTAAAAAGATGTACAGATTGTCACCATTAGCGTTAAAATTGAAAATATTTTCAATTTGTGGTTGTTTCTAGATCAATTTATTGTCCTCATATACACAGCATCTATCCGCAGGTATATGAAGTTTTACTTTCGAGCTTGGTATTTCGGTCTCTCTAGTAACTTTAGATTTAATAGTAAAATTTCCAAGTTTTGCTGTAATTAATTTATAATTTCCAAGGTCTTCAACTTTTTCAACATTAACATCAACTAAATTTTCATTTTGGTTTTGTGCTATCTTTATAAATTCGGATCTAATACCTAATTTAATTTTTTTTGTTTTTAAATTAGATAAATTTGTATGGGTTTTAATTAAAGTATTGTTAATTTTTACACTATCATTTGAGGAAGCTTCACTTTCAAATAAGTTCATAGCTGGTGATCCTATAAAATATCCAACAAATGTTGTATTTGGCCGTTCGAAAAGTTCTTTTGGTGAACCAGTTTGAACTACTTCTCCCTCACTCATAACAATTATATTATCAGCAAAGGTCATTGCTTCATTTTGATCATGCGTTACATAAACTAATGTTGTTTTGTATTGCTCATTAATTTCTTTAAGATTTCTTCTTAGTCTAAATTTTAAATCTGGATCAATAACAGTTAAAGGTTCATCCATTAAAACAGCAGCTACGTCCTCTCTTACAAGACCTCTTCCTAAAGATATTAATTGTTTTTGATCAGCTGTTAATTTTCTTGCAGCAGAATTTAAAAAAGATTTTAAATTTAAAGTTTCGGTAACTGCATTAACTCTTTCATCAGTTTTACTTTTAGAAAAATCTCTACATTTAAGCGGGAATGCCAAATTTTCATAAACAGTCATAGTATTATAAATAACTGGAAATTGAAAAACTTGAGCAATATTTCTATCTTCCGTTTTTAAATCTGTAACATCTTTGTCATCAAATAATATTCTTCCAGCAGAAGGTCTCACTAAACCGGATACAATGTTTAGCATTGTAGTTTTTCCACATCCAGAAGGACCTAAAATTGCATATCGATTTCCATTTTCCCATGTCATTGAGAAAGGATTCAAAGCATAGATTGGTTTTGGATCATTTGGATTGTATGAGTGAGATATGTTGCTTAAATCAATTTTAGCCATTCAAATCTCCAAAAGGTGAGGATGCTAATTTTCCATCAGCATGAAAAGCATAAGCTCTGTCAATTTTAAAATTAATTTTGACTTTATCGTGTATCTTAAAATTTAGAACCTCTTCTATTGAAACTATAATTTTTGTGTCTCCTCTTTTTAAATGTAACAATGTTTCTGAACCACTAATTTCTGCAAGCTCAACTTCAAATTCATGTCCGTTTTCGCCTAGTTCAATATCAGAAGATCTTAATCCGATTTTTAAACCATCTTCCGTTAATTTGGATAAGTGTTGCGGGGCCTCTACATCAATGCCTTCAAATCTAATATGATTATCTAAAATTTTAGCTTCTATAATGTTCATCGGCGGATCATTAGAAATTTCTGCAACTTTTAATGAGTTTGGATTTTCAAATATTTCTTTCGCTGGACCAACTTGTAAGACCTTACCTTCATCTAGAACAATAACTTCACCATTTAATTCCATAGTTTCCCTTGGATCAGTGGTTGAATAAATTAATATTGTTTCATCTGCTAAACCTTTTGAAAATAGGTTTTTAAACTCTTCTCTTAGTTGCTCTCTCAATTTGTAGTCTAAGTTTACTAAGGGCTCATCCAGTAATAGTATTTTTGCATTTTTGACCAAGGATCTTGCAAGAGAAACCCTTTGTTGCTGACCTCCAGAAAGCTCTTGGATCTTTCTTTTTTCATAACCTAACAAGCCTACAGACTTTAAGGCATCCATTACTTTTTCATTAATAACCTCTTGATCTATTTTTCTTTGTTTCAAAGGAAAGGCTATGTTTTCAAAAACATTTAAATGAGGATAATTTATAAATTGCTGATAAACCATTGCTACATTTCTCTCCCAAACAGGAACCTTTAAAAAATTTTTACCCTCAAATTTAATTTCACCACTATCAGGTGTTAAAAGACCAGCTATTGTTTTTAATAGAGTTGTTTTTCCAGATAATGTTCTTCCTAGAATTGTATATAGATTCCCTTCTTTAAAATTAAAAGATACCTCGTTTAAATGATATTGTTCATCAGGTTTATAAGACAAATTATTAGCAACTAAATCCATTATTTAATAGCTCCTGATAAATTTCCTTTTGATAAATATCGCTCAACTATGAACGCAACAATAATTAGTGGTGCAACAGAAACTAAAGCCGATGCTGATAAACTCCACCAAGGAGTCACTGATGAATTTAATGCAACAATTTTAACAGGCAATAACTGCACCTCTGTAAACGTTAAAATAAAAGCAAAGAAAAAATCAATCCATCCAAAAATTATACAAAACATTCCCGCTACAATTAAACCAGGTATTGAATTTGGTAAAACTACCTTTAGAAATGCTTGGTAAGGATTACAGCCATCAATTAAAGCTGTCTCGTCAATTTCTCTTGGAACTTTGTTAAAAAAGTCGACCATAATCCAAACTGCTATTGGCATTAATAGAACAATATAAACAACAATTAGACCTGTTAAACTGTCTAACAAATTAATTGAACTTAAAAATAAAAAAAACGGTATTGATAAAACAATTGGCGGCATAATTCTTTGTGAAATAAAGAAAAAAGTAATGTCATTATTTTTTACAAAACCCGCCTTAAATGTGTATCTAGATAATGCGTAAGCAGACAAAGTTCCTAGAATAATACTAATTAAACTTGCGGTACAAGTTACAAACATACTATTAAAATAAGGTTCAATTATATCTACTCCACCTTTTGCTGGTGATTTAATTAACACTTTCCACCCTTCCAAATTTGGTTCAAAATCTACCCATGGAATGTATGTTACTCCACCATTAACAGACTGAAAGTCTTTAAAAGATGTTGTTAAAGCCCAAAGAAAAGGCGCTACAACAAACACTGTCCAAACAACAATAAAAAAATACTTCAAAAAAATATATAGTTTATTCATTATCTATTCTTTTAATAAAACTTTAGTTAATACTTTTGCTATAATAGTTAGACTTATGATCATGATTATTAAGTAAGTAAATGACATCGACGCTGCATAACCCATCTGAAATTCTCTCAATCCTTTAATAAAAATATAAAAACTTGAAGTTTCCGTAGAAGTGCCTGGTCCACCTGAGGTCAAAACATAAACTGTATCCATAATTTTTGATGCCTCAATTAACCTTATGATTATTGCTCCAATTGAGATGGGAGCCATCAATGGGAATGTTACATATATAAATTTTCTAACTGGGCTGGCACCATCAATCGCCGCAGCCAAAAATGGTTCTCTAGGTAATGACAATAATCCCGCTAATAAAAGCAGAAACATAAATGGTGTCCATTGCCATACCTCGACTATAATGACTGTAAATTTTGCAACAACTGGATCTGTCAACCACTTGGGAGCTACCCCAAAGACTGATAACAAATCATTTACTGGTCCTAAAGACTCATGAAAAAAAGTTCTCCAAATAACTGTCATAATGACTGGGGTTGTCATCATTGGAACTAAAAAAAGAACTCTAAAAAATCTTTTAAATTTAATATCTTTCCATACCATATGTGCCAATGCAAAACCAATCACATATTGCAAGATCACTGTTGTAACTGACAAAAAACTCAATCTGAAAAATGATTCCCAAAATCTTGGGTCATCAGTAAATAATCTTATATAATTTTCTAAACCAATGTAATCTAAACCAGGATTGTAACTATTCCATCCTGACAAACTTAATCTTACTACGAAAATAATTGGAAAAATTAGTATTCCTATCAACACAAATAAACCTGGAAACAAGAAGAAATATTTATGCTTAAAATTCATTTATATAAAAAGGATTTTTATTATTTTTGTAATATGTGGCCATTTAAATTAATGGCCACATAAATTATTTTTAAATTATAGCTTGTTGTCTTCCATTTTGACACCAACAGCATAGGCATCTTGAACTGCTTTTTTACCTACTCTGCTTACAATTGCTTCCCACTCTTTAGCAACTTCGTCTAAAGCTTCTTGAGGAGATAATTGTCCTGCTAAAGCTTTTGAAGTTCCTGTAGCAACAGCACTTGTAAATTCAAATACACCTGGAACTCTTAGAGGGAAAACCCTGTTATTACTTTTTTCCATATCTAAAAGTGTTTGAGTGTAACTGTTAGCAATCTCAGGATCCCAACCCATACTGTTAATATAAATGTTAGGGTCAAAGTCTGAGTTTTTAAATGGGTTAACACCAAATCTACCAATAGCTAAATCAGCTTGGTGATTTGCACCGTTAGAAAAGAAGCAAAGATAATCAAATGCCATATCTTTTACTTTACTTTTCTTAGCAACACCTACAGCCCAACCCCAAACAATGTAAGGAGCCTGGTTGTATTGGTTTTCCCAGCTATTAGATGCTCTGTTCCAAACTTTATCAGCGCCTGGAAGTGGAGCCGCACCAACTTTATTTTTAATTGGGCTGTCATCTTGCATCGCTGCAATAAATGCATCGTCCCAAGAGAAACTAAATAAAGTTTGTCCACCACCAAATGATCCTATTTCATCACCTAGACCAAAGTTAGTTCCTCCTGGAGGAACATATTTAGTAGCTTCAACCCAATCAGTTAATGCTTCAACAAATCCTGGGTTATTGATGTTTGGCTTCATAGTTTCTAAATCAAAAAAGAAACCACCTGGAGTTCTAGGATTTTTAGCATAAGCAACTGATCTGCTGAAAAAAGCTGCAAACATTAAGTCATCTTTTTTCATAACTTCAGCTGAACCATATTCTTTTTCACCATCTCCATCCCAATCCCAATCATTGAAATATTTGGCCATTTGAGCGTATTCTTTCCAAGTTCTTGGAACTCTTAACTCATTACCTGTGTCAGCTTTATATTTCTTCTGCATTTCTGGATTATCAATGACATCTTTTCTATATTTTAGATAATGTCTGTCACCATCAACTGGGTATTGATACATAGTTCCATCCCAAGATGATACACCCATATGAGATTTAGTTACGTCTTTCATCTCAGGTGAGTTCATATACTTTTTAGGAACTGGTGCTAAATATCTTTTCCAGTCATTGATGAAGTTAGAAAATCCAAACACAACATCGTAAGGAGCTTGTCCAGCTTGGAAAGGAACCATTGCTTTTGAGTACAAATCACCTGCTGGTGTATGTGTAACTTCAACTTTTGCGCCTGTTAATTTCTCAAACTGTTCAGCATGTAAAGCTGTTGGCTCTCCCATTACTGGGATTGCGTGAGTATTTATTTTAAGAGTTTTTCCTTTGTAATTTTTCTTAGACATCTTCTCATAAGAACAGTCACCAGGAATATCTCCAGTAGCTTTGATATGCGGAAACTGATCGCTCCACTTATCTGCATATGCCATAGGACTAAATATCATCAAACTTGATATTAAAGCCGTCAAGCAAGTTTTCATTAGTTTCATTATTACCTTTCTCTTCCTTTACTTAATTACGGAACTAAAACAGCTCGTCCCTTAACTTTACCGTCGTTAAGATCATGGAGCGCTTTATTAGCATCGTCCAATTTATATTCTTGCATGGATAACTTAACCTTTCCTCTGTCGGCTAACTCCATCAATTCATATAATTCAGACCACGTTCCCACTAAATTTCCAATTATGTTTCTTTCAGATATAATTACATCAACAGCGAGTATTTTTATTTCCTCACCATAACCTACTATGTAAAAGAAACCACCATTAGCAGTCATATTAAGACCCATTGATGTTGAACCTTTTTCTCCTACAAAATCTATAACTGCTTCTGCACCAACACCTTTTGTTATTTCCTTAACTTTTTCAACCTCGTTTCCATCAATAATTACTCCATGATCTCCTCCGAGTTCCATTGCATGTTTTAAAGCTTTTTCAGATTTTTCAACGATAATAATATCAGCTGCACACATTGCTTTTAAACATTGAATTGCGATATGACCTAAACCTCCAGCACCTATCACCACACAACTTTGACCAGGAAGTAAGTGTCTTGTCGCTTTTTTAACAACTCTATAAGCTGTTAAACCTGCATCAGAAAAAGGAGCCACGTCTTTGGGAGCTAAGACTTTCGGTAATT
>CACLRF010000024.1 GCA_902609235.1 uncultured Pelagibacteraceae bacterium | reverse complement strand
CTAACAACTGAATATGAATAATGGTAATACCCGCCTCCATTTGCGCAACTCCCCATAGAAATTACATATCTTGGTTCAGGCATCTGGTCATAAACTTTTCTTAAAGCTGGTGCCATTTTATTTGTCAAAGTGCCTGCAACTATCATAACATCTGATTGTCTTGGGGAACCTCTTGGAGCCGCTCCAAATCTTTCTAAATCATATCTAGGCATAGCAGTTTGCATCATTTCAACGGCACAACAAGCTAATCCAAAAGTCATCCAATGAAGTGATCCTGATCTTGACCAGTTAATTAAATTATCAATTGATGTGGTTATAAAACCATTCTTGCTAAAATCTTTAGCTAGTTGTTTAAATTCCTCTGGAATTTGATCTATTTTATTATTCATTGTGGTTTATAATTTTTATTCCCAGTCTAAAGCACCTTTTTTCCATTCATAAATAAAACCTATTGTAAGTATGAACAAAAAAATCATCATTGATGCAAAACCTAATAATCCAATATTCCCAAGAGATATTGCCCATGGAAATAAAAATGCTATTTCTAAATCAAAAATAATAAATAGAATTGCAACCAAATAAAACCTTACATCAAATTCCATTCTTGAGTCCTCAAAAGGCTCAAAACCACATTCATAAGCTGAAAGTTTTTCAGGATCAGGTTTTTTTGGTGAAAGAATAAAGTTTACCACTACAAATGCACAGCTTAATCCTAAAGCTAAAACTAAAAATATTATTATAGGCAAGTAATCTTTTAAAAATTCAGATAACATGGAAATCTATATATCAGTTTTTGTCTGTTGTTGAAGGGCTGATACGTCACATTTTTATTAATATTAACATTAAAAAATGCGTAAAAGTGGCGGGAGTGAAGGGACTCGAACCCTCGACCTATCGCGTGACAGGCGATCGCTCTAACCAACTGAGCTACACCCCCACTTTAGTAATTTTGGTGGGTAGTAAAGGACTCGAACCTTTGACCCCCTCGGTGTAAACGAGATGCTCTACCAACTGAGCTAACCACCCTCAAAATAAGGCTATTTCTTACATCAACAGTCTAATAAAGTAAATTAATTATTATTGAATACTAGCTTGAGATTTATCGTCTTTTTTTGATATATCCACTTCAACCCACTCTGTTCTTTTAAGTTCCTTTGTTAAAGAAACTTTCAAAACCTGATCAGCATATTCTACTGGTGTGATTTTTATATCATCAATAATTTTTTTCGGCATATCTATTAAATCTTTTTCGTTTTCTTTTGGAATTAACACCTCTTTAATTCCTGCTCTATGAGCTGCCAAAAGTTTTTCTTTTAAACCACCTATTGGTAATACTTGTCCTGTCAAAGTAACTTCACCTGTCATTGCAACATCTCTTCTAACTGGAATTCCAGTAATTGATGAAACTATAGAGGTTACCATTCCAATTCCAGCTGAGGGACCATCTTTAGGTGTTGCACCTTCGGGCACGTGAATATGAAAATCTTTCTTTTCAAATATTGGTGGAATAATTCCATATTCTAAACATTTGGATCTAACAAATGATTTAGCTGCTTTAACAGACTCTTGCATTACATCTCCAAGTTTTCCAGTAATTTGCATTCTACCTTTACCTGGCATTGTAACCGTTTCAATTTTTAATATTTCTCCACCATACTCTGTCCATGCAAGCCCTGTAACAATACCTACTCTATTCTCTGACTCTAGTTCTCCAAATTTAAATTTAGCAATACCTAAAAAATCAGACAAATTTTTATTATTTATATTTACTTCCTTTTCTTCACCAGCAACTATCTTTTTAACAACTTTTCTTGCAAGTTTTGAAATTTCTCTTTCAAGATTTCTAACACCAGACTCTTTTGTGTAGCCTCTGATAACCTCCTTGATGATGTTATCATCTAATTTCATCTCTTTATCTTTAACACCGTTATCTTTAATTTGTTTAGGTAAAAGATATTTATTTGCAATACTAATCTTCTCGTCTTCTGTATAGCCAGCAAGTCTTATTACTTCCATTCTGTCTAAAAGTGGCGGCAGAATATTTAGTGTATTTGCGGTTGTAACAAACATTACGTCTGAAAGATCATAATCAACCTCTAAATAATGATCATTAAAAGTAGTGTTTTGTTCAGGATCTAAAGCTTCTAATAAAGCTGATGAAGGATCACCTCTGTAATCATTGCCAACTTTGTCTATTTCATCTAATAAAATCAGTGGGTTTTTTGTTCCAGCTTTTTTCATCATCTGAATTATTTTTCCAGGTAGCGATCCAATGTAAGTTCGTCTATGGCCTCTAATTTCAGCTTCATCTCTCATGCCTCCAACTGACATTCTTACAAACTCCCTGTTAGTTGCTTTAGCAATAGATTTACCTAATGAAGTTTTACCAACGCCAGGAGGTCCTACTAAACATAAAATTGGTCCTTTAATTTTTTCCATTCTTTTTTGGACAGCAAGAAATTCTATTATTCTTTCTTTTACTTTTTCTAGACCAAAATGATCTTTATCTAAAATATTTAGAGCTTTGGTTAAATCAATATCAACTTCACTTTTTTTATGCCATGGAAGCTCTGTCATCCAATCTAGATAATTTCTAACTACAGTTGCTTCTGCAGACATTGGACTCATGTTTTTTAATTTTTTTAATTCTTGGAGGCACTTTTTTTCAACTTCTTTAGGCATTTTAGCCTTTGTAATTGCTTTATTAAGGCTGGTTGTTTCATCTTTGCCATCTTCAATTTCACCCAATTCTTTTTGAATAGCTTTTAATTGCTCATTTAAATAATACTCTCTTTGAGTTTTCTCCATTTGAGTTTTAACTCTTCCTCTAATTCTTTTTTCTACACCTATGATGCTTGTTTCGTTTTCCATTATTTTAATAATAGCATTTAATCTTTTCTTCACATCTACTGTCTCAAAAATCTGTTGTTTCTCTGAAATAGTTGCATTAATGTGAGATGCTATGTTATCTGCAATTTTAGATGGATCTTTTAGTTGTTTGATGGAATTAATAGTTTCACTTGAAACTTTTTTGTTAATAGAAGTTAACTTTTCTAATCTTCTAAGAGCAGTTGCTGCAAGTGGATATAAATCCTCATCTTTTGTAAAAATATCATTATAATAAGCAAAGTCACAATTTATAAATTTATCATTATCTTTAAAGTCTAATATTTTTACTCTTTTAGTACCTTCAACTAATACTTTAACTGTTCCATCAGGTAGTTTTAAAAGTTGAAGAATACTTCCTTCGCAACCATACATAAATATATCAGTTTTTTTGGGATCATCGATTTCAGAATTTTTCTGAGTAACCAAAACTATTTTTTTATCTTTCTTCATTACCTCATTTAAAGCTGAAATAGATTTATCTCTTCCAACAAATAAAGGAATAACCATACTTGGAAATACGACTATGTCTCTTAATGGTAATAATGGCAATGTAATTTTAATATCCATGAACTTAATATGGATATTATATTTTATATTGCAATAGAATTTTGTTAGTTATTTAGGGTATTAAGCCGCTGATGGCTTATTAGACTTAGATTTACTATCCCCTTTAGCATGAACTAATATAGGTTGAGATTGTCCTTTAACAGCTCCTGCATCAACTATAACTTCCTCTATATTATCTTGACTTGGCAAATCATACATTGTTTTAAGTAAAATATTTTCCAAAATTGATCTTAAACCTCTTGCACCTGTTTTCTTTTTAATTGCTTTTTGAGCAATTTCTTTTAATGCGTTTTCTTTAAAAATTAATTTTGCACCATCAAGTTTAAACAATTCTTGATATTGTTTTGTTAGCGAGTTTTTTGGTTCTTGTAATATTTTAATCAATGATTTCTCATCTAAATCCTCAAGTGTTGCAATCATAGGTAGTCTACCAATAAACTCTGGAATTAAACCAAACTTTAATAAATCCTCGGGCTCAAGTGTTTTCATCCATTCTCCTGTTTTCTTATCCTGGGTATTTTTTACATCAGCACCAAAACCTATTGAAGTACCCTTATCTCTTTGAGATATAATTTTATCAAGTCCAGCAAAAGCTCCTCCACAAATAAATAATATATTCGTTGTATCTACTTGTAAAAATTCTTGCTGAGGGTGTTTTCTTCCTCCTTGAGGAGGAACGCTTGCAATTGTTCCTTCCATAATTTTTAATAAAGCTTGCTGAACACCTTCGCCAGAAACATCTCTGGTTATTGAGGGGTTTTCTGATTTTCTACTAATTTTGTCAACTTCATCAATATAGACAATTCCTCTTTGTGCTTTTTCAACATTATAATCTGAGGCTTGTAATAATTTTAAAATTATATTTTCGACATCCTCGCCGACATAACCAGCTTCAGTTAGTGTTGTAGCATCTGCCATTGTAAATGGTACATCTAAAATTCTAGCAAGAGTTTGGGCTAATAATGTCTTACCACATCCAGTTGGACCAACTAATAGTATATTTGATTTAGCAAGTTCAACATTTTTGCTAGTTTTGCTTTCATAGTTTAATCTTTTATAATGATTGTGCACTGCAACAGATAAAACTTTCTTTGCGTGAGCTTGACCAATTACATAATCATCTAATACTGAACAAATTTCTTTTGGAGATGGAAGGCCATCTTGATGTTTTACAAAAGTATCTTTACTTTCTTCTTTTATAATGTCCATACACAGCTCAACACATTCATCGCAGATGAAAACTGTTGGACCAGCTATCAACTTTCTAACTTCATGTTGGCTCTTGCCACAGAAAGAACAGTAAAGAATATTTTTATTATTTGTTGTCATTTTAATTTTTATAACGAATCAATGTAATTACTTTATTATATAAAACTCACACTAATCAAGTTTCGAATAATGATGACTCAATATATTGTATATTAAGATCTTTTTTCTACTACTTCGTCAATAAGACCAAAAGATTGTGCGACATCTGCGGTCATAAAATTATCTCTTTCAAGAGCAGATTTTATTTCTTCAACACTTTTTCCAGTATGTTTTGAATAAATTTCATTAAGTCTTTTCTTTAAAGACAAAACTTCATTAGCATGAATTTCAATATCAGTTGCCTGACCCTGAAAACCTGCTGACGGTTGGTGAACCATTATTCTTGAATTTGGTAATGAAAATCTTTTTCCTTTAGTTCCTGCAGAAAGTAAAAAGGAACCCATAGAAGCAGCTTGACCAATACATAAAGTAGAAATGTCTGGTTTCACATATTGCATTGTATCATAAATGCCAAGTCCTGCTGTAACTAAACCACCTGGGCTATTAATGTATAAATAAATTTCTTTTTTTGGATCCTCAGCTTCTAAGAACAATAATTGAGCGGTAACTAATGATGCAACGTTATCATTAATTTGACCTGTTAAAAAAATTATTCTTTCTTTTAACAGTCTTGAATAAATATCGTAAGCTCTTTCACCTTTGCTAGATTGTTCAACAACCATTGGTACAAGATTGCTCATATGTTCTGATAATTTTGTTGTCATAAGTTGATTCGCTCTACTTATACAACTTGGGATTACTTTTTGCTAACTTTTTTTGTTTTTTTCGCTGTAGGCTTTGATTTTGCCTTTTTAGATGCTAGTTTTTTTTGTTTCGCAGATGTTATGGAGGATTTTTTCTTCGTTTCTTTTTTTTCTTCTCCATGACCATGTTTATGAGCTTCTTTTAAAATCTTTTCAGCTTCATCTTTTGAAATTTCTTTCTTGTTTGCTTTACCTTTTTCTTTAACTAAATTTAAAATTTTTTCTTCATATACATTTCCTCTTAAACTCGCTAATGCAGATGGGTTTTTTTGGTAAAAATCCATGACCATTTTTTCTTGTCCCGGCATCATTCTTAGTTGTTTTTGCACTTCAGCTTGAACCTCTTGTTCTGTTACTTTAATTTGATTTTTTTCACCAAACTCGTTTAAAATTAATCCAGTTTTAATTCTTGTTTTGGCTTTTTCTTCAAAGTTTTTTTTATTTTTCTTTGCTTCTTCTTCAGACATGCTTTGTGAAAGAACTTTAACTTCTTCCTCAACTAAATTCTCTGGAACTTCATCTACTTTAATTTTCTCTATTTCTTTCAAAATTTGATTTTTAGATAATTGATCTAGAGAGTTTTTATATTCATCGTTAATTTGTTTTGAAATTAACGTTTTTAAATCTTTAAGATCTTTTGCTCCTAAATTTTTGGCAAAATCATCATCAATTTTTACTTCTTCTGATTGCTTAACACTTAAAATCTTACAATTGAATTTAGCCTTTTTATTTACTAATTCTTTTTCAGGAAAATTTTCTGGCAAAGTTGCCTCTACAATTTTTTCATCGTCTTTCTTTACTCCGATCAATTGTTCATCAAATCCTTTTAGAAATAAATCTTTACCTAAAGTTAACTGAGTATTCTTTCCTTCGCTTCCTTTAAAGTCCTTGCCATCAATTGTAGCTTTATAGTCTAAAGAAACTAAATCACCTTTTTTAGCTTTTGTATCATCACTGACTTCTTTAAAATTTGGTTGATTTTTAGCTATTTCTTTAATTCTCTTGTCTGTTTCACTCTCATCAATTTTTACAGTATATTCGTCAAATTTAATATTTTCTAAAGATTTAATTTCTACTTTTGGTAATTCTGTTACTGATAAAACATACTCAAGATCTTTATCTTCACCGTAAGTCTTTAGGTCGAGCTTTGGTTGACCAGCTGGTTTAATCTTTTTTTCTTCTAATGCTTTTGTAGATGTTTCTTTTAAAACTTTATCTAAGACTTCTCCAAATACTGCTTTACCAAATTGTCTTTTTAAAATTTCTTTTGGAACTTTACCTGGTCTAAATCCTTTAAGATTTACACTGCCTTTGATCTCTTCATATTTTTCATCCATGTAAGAGTTCATTGTTTCTTTATCGATAAAAATTTTAAGATCTTTATTTAAACCTTTTTTATTTTCTACTGTAACTTTCATAATATTTTAATGGTAGGGCGAAAAGGACTCGAACCTTCACATGTTGCCATATTGGTTCCTAAGACCAACGCGTCTACCAATTCCGCCATCGCCCCACAAATTACGAGGTTTTATATATTATTGAAACTATTTGTCCAATGACAATTGTTAAAAAATTATCTATTTATCTAATAAAATTTATACTAATTTATAAAAAATGATTATCTCACCTTGCATAAGTATTTGTAAAACTGATCCAACAACAGGCTATTGTTATGGCTGTGGAAGAAGTAATGAGGAAAAACGACTTTGGAAGCTTGAAGAAACTAATGATGATTGGAAAAAAGAAAATATAATTCAAATTGAAAAAAGGCTGACTGGTTGGCAACTTGAAAGTTTTAAAGAATCGTACTCTTATAAAATCAAGAATGGCATGTCTCTTTTCAAGAAAAACTTAATCAAAGAGTAGTATAAAATATGAGTAAAGTAAAAATTGTAAGTATTATCTACGCTATAGGTATAATTATTGGTGCTTTACTCTTTGATGTTTGGGGAGCAGATACCACTCCTTTTAAAACATTGTCTGTATTTGCATGGACTGTAATATTTATTATAGCTTTATTTTTTGTAGATAAGAATGAGAGAAAATAAGTTTTTAATATTTTTTTTATCATTTTTTTTATATCCTTTAATTCTCACTCAGAAATAATTGTGTTGAGCAAATGTGATCATAAAGAGGACGGTTTTTTAAAAAATGAATATATTTTAAATCTTAATGAATTAATTATGACACGTAATTATGTTTATAATGAAAAAACTTATCAAAAATATAAGATCACTGATTTAAGTGTTAAAAAGAAAAACTCCTATGTGAGAAATATTTATGAGGAAAATGGAAAAATACTTACATTAAAACATGGGTATCCTCAGTTTTATACTCAGATTTTATTTGAAAAAGATAAACCAGAAATATTTATTAAGGCTGTTTTGAATGATATCGAAAGTTTATCTAAAATCTCTACTTGTAAAAAAATAGAGAAATTTGATCAAGAAAGTTAATTTTTATTTTTTTTTTCTTTATTATTTGTTAGAAACTTTTTCTTAATTTCAAATCTGCTATTTGTAATGTTTGAACGATGCTTTGCATATGCTTTCTTTTGCGCTTGTCTCATAGCTCTTTTAGATGACATAATAATTAAATTTAATATTCAATTTCTAAATTATCAATAACTTTTAAGCTCTTATCTGATATAATAATTTCTCCAGACGAAGGTGCGTAATTTAAAATTTCAGAAATTACTACATAATGAGTAACAAAGACTAAGTTTTGATCTTTATCCCAAGAGCTTATAAATTTATCAAAATCAATAATTTGCTTTTTTCTATTATTGGCAAATTTTGCACTAAAAAAAGAATTTAGAAAATTTTTAGTTTCATATTTTTTAAAAGCAATAGATGCAGTTTCTTTACATCTGCACCATTCACTAGAATAGACTTTTAAAATTGGAATTTTATTTTCCTCAAAAAAATTACCAATTTTTTGTGATTGAACTCTACCAGTATCACTTAAATTTCTTTGAGTGGCACAATCATTAATATCAAAATTATCCGGATCACCGCCACCAGGAGCATAAGCATGTCTTATGAAAATTAATTTTCCACCCTTTTTTAATTCATTGATTAAAGTTTGTTTTGAATCTGCTTTAACTAAGGGATTAATGCATATAAATATTATAATTAAATAATTTAAAATTTTCATTTATGAATATTAAAATAGATAATTTAAATAAAACAATTCTTAAATGTAAAAAATGTCCGAGACTTTCTAATTTTATAAAAAAAATTTCAACAGAGAAAAGAAAACAAAACATTAATGAAACTTACTGGGGAAAACCAGTTACAGGGTTTGGCGAAATTGATGCAAAAATTTTAATAATTGGATTGGCCCCAGCAGCACATGGAGGCACACGAACAGGAAGAGCGTTTACAGGTGATAAATCTGGAGATTTTTTATTTAAATGCTTATTTAAAGCTAAAATTTCAAACCAACCAATTTCAGAAAATCTAAATGATGGTCTCAAATTAAAATCAACATATATAACTAATATTTTAAAATGCGTTCCTCCAGAAGACAAACCTAAAATAAAAGAGCTTAATAATTGTTCAAAATACTTTGATAGTGAGATTTATAATTTAAAAAAATTAAAAACTATTATTGCATTAGGAAAGGTGGCATTTGATAATTGTGTTAAATTTTATAAAAAAAAATATCATTTTAATGAGAAGATAAAATTTATTCACGGAAAATCTTATTTACTACCAGGAAATATTAAACTAATTGCCTGTTATCACCCTAGCCCC
>CACLRF010000023.1 GCA_902609235.1 uncultured Pelagibacteraceae bacterium | reverse complement strand
ATAAAGTAACTTGAGTGGCCCACGCAGATTTAGTTTGAATAAATTGTTCTAATTCATCTAAAGTTTTTATTTTTTTCTTTGGAATAAACGCCTTAAACATGGCGAATAAATATGTTTTAAAATCCTCAAGTTTTACGTCTCTCCAAGTTAATTTATATTTTCCCATGTAAATTTGTAAGTGCGCCAATTATATCTTAAAAAAGTAAGTAAATAAGTACCTAATATGATCAATTTTTAGGGTTTTCAAAACCCTCATAATGGTTATGGTTTTACCCAGTTATAACTAAAAAGAGAGGTATAAATGTCAAATCAACAAAAACACTGGGAAAAAACCAGGTCATTGTTATTTATAACATTGGCAATTTGGTTTATTTTCTCAATTGGCATCTTTCTCTTTGGAGCTGAAATGAACGAGGTCTCAGGACCTTTCGGTTATCCATGGACATACTGGTTTACATGTCAGGGATCTCTTGGTGCATTTGTAATCCTAATTTTCTGGTTTGCGAATAGACAAGAAAAAATCGATGAAGAGTTCGGCTTTAGCGAAAGAGAGGACGAATAATGAAAGGTAATTTCATAGATAACTTGCCAAAGGTTTATGGAATCTATACTGGAGGATTTATAGGTTTCATAATCATCATGGCAATTGCTGAACAGATGGGTATGACAGCTAAAGCGATTGGTATCGCTTTCGTAGCATTTACTGTATTCATCTATGCATTAATCGGTTGGCTATCAAGAACAGCCCAAGCAGATGCATATTACGTAGCTGGTAGGCAAGTACCAACAGTCTTCAACGGAATGGCGACTGCAGCAGACTGGATGTCTGGTGCTTCATTCGTTGCAATGGCGGGTGGTATTTACTTTAAAGGTTACGGCTATATGGCTCTACTTGTAGGTTGGACTGGTGGTTACGTGCTTGTTGCATCTTTATTAGCACCATACTTAAGAAAATTTGGCTGTTACACAGTTCCAGATTTTATAGGTACTAGATACGGTGGTAATTTAGCTAGATTTAGCGCAGTTGTAGTTTTAACTGTTGCTTCATTTACTTATGTGACTGCACAAATTAACGCTACAGGTACTATTGCATCTGTTGCACTTGATATCCCATTCCAGTACGCAGTTTATATTGGACTAATAAGTATTTTATTATGTTCAATGTTAGGTGGTATGAGAGGGGTAACTTGGACACAGGTTGCACAATACATCGTACTAATTATAGCTTACCTACTTCCAGTATTCTGGATCAGTAACAAAATGGGTGCGGGTTTCTTCCCTCACTTTATGTTAGCTGACGAGGTAGCTAGAATTGGTGAATTAGAGCAACAGTTTGGTTTTGTTAAAAACGCAGCTGCTGATCTAAAAACTGTACCTAAAGGCTTAGCAGGAATAACTAAAGCTCACTCTGCAGTTAACGCTACACCTTGGGCATTTATTTCATTAGCATTAGCGATGATGATGGGAACAGCTTCATTACCGCACGTGATGATGAGATACTTTACTACTCCAAGTGTAAAAGCAGCTAGAAAATCAGTAGGTTGGTCATTATTTTTTATCTTCCTACTTTATTCTTCTGCTCCAATGTTAGCTACACTATCTAAGTTGTCATTGATCGATCCGAATTTACCAACTGGTATTATCGGTAAATCAATTGCAGAAGTTCAAGCTATAGATTGGTATCAAAACTGGAACCAAGCAAACTTAATGTTTGTCAGCGACTTTAACGGAAATGGAACTCTAGAATTAAATGAGTTCTTCATGGGTGGTAAAGCCGTTGTATTAGCAACACCAGAGATAGCTGGATTACCTTATGTAATTTCAGGTCTAGTTGCTGCAGGAGGTATGGCAGCTGCCATGTCTACTGCTGATGGTTTGATTCTAGCGATTGCAAACGCTATATCACATGATGTTTACTATAAGATCATTGATCCAAAAGCGGAAACTGCAAAGAGACTACTTGTTGCAAGGGTATTACTTGTAGTAATTGGTTTTGCTGGAGCAACTATTGCGGCAATGGAAATCCAAGGTATCTTAGGTTCGGTTATCTGGGCATTTGACTTTGCGATGTCTGGATTGTTCTTCCCACTTGTACTTGGTGTATGGTGGAAGAGAGCTAACAGACAAGGTGCGATTGCTGGTATGCTAGGAGGTCTAGCTGCTGGTACTTGGTACTTAGTTTGGGTGCGAACTGGTGGAAGTGGATTCCTAGGAATTACGCAATTAACATTTGGTATCTTCGGATCAGCTGTTAGTTTTGTTTTAATGGTAGTAGTTAGTTTAATGACTGCAGAACCAGATAAAGCAACTCAAAAAATGGTTGATGACGTACGTGTACCGAGTGGTAAAACAATTCTTGGTAAATCACACTAAATAATCTTTTAAAGGGGCGATTAATTTCGCCCCTTTTATTTCATTACGTTTTCCAATATAAATTTTGAATGTCAGCGAATTTTCATCCTTTAATATATTTTATTGATTATTTGCTTGGGATCATCATGTGGACTCTTATTGGAAGAGTAGCGATGAATATTTTTCAAAAAGAAGACTCACAGTTTTTTTTCATGAGAGTATTTGTGAAATACACCAATCCTTTAATAAAATTATTTAAACCAATAACACCTTCATTTATCATTGGGCCATTGGTTCCCTTATATGTTGCTTGGTTTTTCTACATGATTAGATTTTATCTAATGCCTTGGATCTTGGGGTATTCGGTGATGGGAATGTTGTCATTTCCTTTGGAGAGTGAAATTTCTAGACAAATTTATCAATTTTTTAATTCATTTTGATTTTTAAAATTGATACTAGTTAATCTAGCGATCAATGAAAAATATACAAATTTCACCATCAATTTTATCAGCTGATTTTAGTCAGCTAGGTTTAGAAATTAAAAGACTTGAAGAAGGAGGCGCTGACATGATTCATGTAGATGTCATGGATGGTCACTTTGTTCCTAATTTAACAATAGGACCACCCGTAATAAAAGCTCTTCGAAAACATTGTTCACTAAAATTTGACGTTCATTTAATGATTTCGCCAGTACATAAATACATAGAAGCTTACGCAGATGCAGGGGCAGATATTATTACTATTCATCCTGAAGCAACTGAAAATTTAGAAAATTCGATAAAAACAATAAAAAAAAAAAATAAAAAAGTAGGAGTTTCACTTAACCCTGAATCAAAAATCGATTTGATATTAGATTTATTAAATCAAATAGATTTAGTCTTAATTATGAGTGTAAATCCGGGATTTGGTGGTCAAAAATTTATGCCAGAAGTTTTAGATAAAATAAAAAATCTAAAAAAAATAAGAGAACAAAAAAACATTAATTTTGACATAGAAATTGATGGTGGAATAAATTTTGATAATTGTAAAAGTGCAATTGATGCTGGTGCAAATATTCTTGTTTCTGGTACTACAGTATTCAAAAGTAATAATGGAGATATAAAGAAAAATATTAATTTATTAAAATTAAAATAAGTTAATGATTAACACTAATTCCATAGGCATTTTAGGTCAATTTTATTTAAATATAAAAGAAACTTTTAAATCAATTTATCAAAATTCAAATTTTTACGAAAAAAAAATATCTAAAACTTTTGATAATAGTTTTGAATATAAACCAAGTCCTCATTTACTTTCATCTATAATTAAATACCAAAATAAAAAGTATAAAATTGAAGATTTTGCGATTGAGTCAATTTGGCAAAATAATTTAAGCTCAAAAGATTATGAAAAATTAAATAATTTTTTTTGGTTTTTCAGCTTAGATTTGAAATCCTCTAAAGAAACCACACAAAAAGTTATCAAAAACTGGATTTCAAATAATAGGAAATATCAAAAAAAAAGTTGGGAATTTGATTTAACAGCAAAAAGGATTATTTCATGGCTATCAAATCACCAACTTACTTATGAAGATAGCGAACAAGAATATAGATATACTTTTAATCATATAGTCCAGAAACAAGCTAACCATTTGATAAGTGAAATAAAAAATTCAAAAGAAGTTGAAAATAAGATGATTGGATGTGCTGCAATAATTTTGACTGGCTTAGCTTATAAGAATGAAAGACAATATCTTACTTACGGATTAAATTTGTTAAAAAATATAATTAAATCCTCAATCGATAATCAGGGTTTTACAAAATCAAGAAATATCCGACAATTAATATTTTATTTAAAATATTTTATAATTATTAGAGAATGGTTCAAGGAATCTCAAAGTTTAATCCCTGAATATATTGATGAGACTATTTATTATTTGGGCTCAAGTTACGCTTTCATTTGGCAAAATGTTAAACAAGATATTTTTTTTAATGGTAACTATTCTTCTGATAATAACGAATTTGATCAATACTTGAAAAGGTTTGGTTACACTTTTAAAAATCAAATTAATGAACTAGGAGGTTATGCAATACTAAAAAATAAAAAAATAATTCTTGCAGCTGATATTGGATCTAGCCCTAGCAAAATATTTTCTAACGACTATCAGGCAGGGGCTTTATCATTTGAAATATTTTCTAATGATAAAAAATTAATTTCTAATGCTGGTTACTATACAGATAAAAATAATAAATTTAATAAATTATCAAGAAGTACAGCTTTACATTGTGCTTTAAGCATTGAGGATTATTCCTCTTGTAATTTTATTAAGCATCAAAAAAATTTGATTGTTGATAGAGGACTAAAGGTATCAAAAAAAAATGTGGTTTTAGAAAATAATTTTTGGAAAATATCAGGTACACATGATGGATATTTAATTAAATTTGGAGCCATTTATGAAAGAGAAATTGAGTTCTACCCAGAACAGATGAAATTTATTGGCTATGATAAATTATTTAGAAAAAATCCAAGTAAAGAAATTAAATTTGATATTAGATTTCATCTTGATCCAAACTCAAAAGTAATGAAAACACAAGATAACAAATCAATACTAATTGACTTAGATGAGGAAGGTTGGAAATTTAGTTGTGATAACTTTAATATTGATATTGATAATGGTTTATATTTCGGTAATAAAAATTCATATAAAGAGAACCAAAATATTTTTATCTCGGGATTGAATAATGAAAGAGAACAGATAATAAAGTGGGAGATAAATAAATTATAATGAAGAAAAAAATCAAAACAGCTCTCATCTCTGTATATGACAAAAATAAATTAAAACCATTGCTAAATATTTTAAAAAAGTACAAAATTAAAATAATTAGCTCAGGTGGTACTTATAAAGAAATTAAAAGATTAAAATTTAACTGTTTAGAAGTATCTGATTTTACGAGCTCACCTGAGATTTTGGAGGGTAGAGTAAAAACTCTTCATCCAAAAATCCATGCAGGAATTTTAAATAAAAGAGAACAAAAATCTCACTTAAAAGATCTTAAAGATAACAATTTTGAGAATATTGATTTAGTCATAGTTAATTTTTATCCATTTGAGAACACTCTTAAAAATACAAATAGTCATCAAAAAATTATAGAAAATATAGATGTAGGTGGTCCTACTATGGTTAGATCTGCGGCAAAAAACTATAATGATGTAACTGTAATAACTTCTTCAGACCAGTATGAGGAATTAATTCAAGAACTAAAAAAATTTAAGGGATCTACTTCTTTAAATTTTAGAGAAAAACTATCAAGAATAGCATTTGCTGAGACGGCTTATTATGACTCTGTGATTTCAAACTATTTTAACAAAAAAACAAATACTATTTTCCCTAGGAAAAAAATTTTTCATGGAAAACTTATAGAACAACTTAGATACGGTGAAAATCCTCACCAATTAAGTGCAATTTATTCAAGTAGTTCAAATATGAACTTAAAACAAATTCATGGAAAACAGCTTAGTTATAACAATTATAATGATTTATTTAGCGCTCTAACAATTTCAAGATCTTTACCAAAAGGGAAGGGAACAGTTATAGTTAAGCACGCAAACCCTTGTGGAGTTTCTGCTAAAAATGATCATTTAGAGAGTTATAAGTCTGCTCTTTCTTGTGACCCTGTAAGTGCTTTTGGTGGAATAGTTTCTTGTAATTTTAAAATTACGAGTGATTTAGCTGTTGAATTAAATAAGTTATTTCTAGAAGTTCTAATTGCAAATGGTTTTGATAGCAAAGCAATCAAAATATTAAAAGCTAAAAAAAACCTAAGATTGATTGATGGAACAAATTACACATCAAGAGAACTTTTTAAGTTTGTATCGCTTAATCAAGATATTATGATACAATCAGAGGACATAAATATATTTACAAAAAAAAATTTTAAAGTTGTATCGAAACGAAAACCAACATCTAAACAACTTAAAGATCTTATTTTTGCTTTTAATGTATGCAGGTATGTAAAATCAAATGCAATAGTATTAGCATCTAATGAAACTACTGTTGGTATTGGATCCGGTCAACCAAGTAGACTGGATAGTTGTAAAATAGCAATAAGTAAAATGAAAAAATTTAATCTTCAGAATGACAATATAGTTGCTGCCTCAGATGCATTTTTTCCATTTGTAGATGGTATTGAAAAGTTAATACAATCTGGTGTTAGAGCAGTGGTTCAGCCATTTGGATCAATAAGAGATAAGGAAATAATTAATTTTGCAAATGAAACTGATACAGTGCTACTTTTTTCTAATACAAGACACTTTAGGCATTAGATATTTGATCTATTTTTGCAGCAAGAATAAAATCACTTTCAGCTAGGCCTTTTATTGCGTGTGTATATATTTTAATTCTTGCATAACCCCAACCAAACCATAAATCAGGATGATGACCCTCAGCTTCAGCTATCTCTCCAACTTTATTTACAAATTCCTGGCTTTTCAAAAAATTATCAAATTTAAAATTTTTTATTAAATTAAAACCATCGATTTTATCTTCTTGTACTTCCCAACCATCAACTTTTTTTAGATATTTATGTATTTCCTCAGAATTAAATGGAGGAATATTGCCTTCACAAGGAACACATTTTTTATTTGCTAAATCACTCATAATATTTTTTTTTTGGAGCGGGCAAAGGGGGTCGAACCCTCGACCTTCTCGTTGGCAACGAGACGCTCTACCACTGAGCTATGCCCGCTTGTTCTACAAGTATTAAAACTAGTGCCTTTTTTAATATTAAGCAAGAGACAAAATAATTAGACAATAAATTTATTATTTTAGGTTTGTGACAAACTTAATATTATTAAAAAATTTAAATGTGCTATATTTTTGAATATGAAAAACGAAGATCTTCCAAATAGAATCCCGGTGTTTCCTCTGAGCAATTTTATAATATTTCCAAAAACTACTGTACCATTAAATATATTCGAACCACGTTATATAGATATGATAAACGATAGTATGAAATCGAATAAATTAATTGGAATGATTCAACCAAGAAGTTCAAATATTAAACAAACTAAACCTGAATTACATGAAGTTGGTTGTCTTGGAAAAATAACCAGTTTTAGAGAAACTGAAGATGAAAGGTTCTTAATTGAAGTTAAAGGTTTAATTAGGTTTAGAAAAGTAACAGAGTTGAGCACAGAAAATAAATATAGAGTATTGCAAGTAAATTTTAAGGATTTCTATCAAGACCTAGAAGACAAAAAAGAGAATTTAAAATTTTCTGATCTTGAGTTGATTTTTAAAGATTTGAAATCATTATTTGAAAAAAGAGGATTTATAATTAATTGGAAAGCCCTAGAGAAGCAAAGTCTTGATGAAACAATTAATGCACTTGCAATGGCATCGCCGTTTTCTTTAGAGGAAAAACAAGTTCTTTTAGAAGCGCAAAATTTAGATAAAAGAAAAGAAAAAATTTCCCAGATTTTAAGCACTTATACTTTTGATAATTTTGATAACACAACGATTCAATAATTTAAAAATTTATTCCCTTATCAGCCACTTTGGTAAATAATTTATTTATAAAACGGTTATTTCCTAAAATTTTCACAGAATTATGTAAAATTTTATGATTTAATTTTCTCTCAAAATTAAAAAATTCTTGAATTAAATCAATACTATTTGAAAAGATATAATTTTTATGTTTTGAATTTTTTTCAAATTCATAATTTACAGCACTGTCAAGAGGCAAACCTAAATCTATTTTATTTTTAATAATATTTATAAAAAGATTTATATCTCTAATTGTCATATTAAATCCCTGGCCAGCAAGTGGATGAATTCTATGCAACAAATCACCAAAAGCTAAAATATTATTATTATAATAAGATCTTAAATTAAAAGATTTTAATTCAAAATTTTCAATATTCTCAATTTTCTTTATTTTATATTTAATATTATGTTGATGAATTAGATGGATTATTTTTTCTTTATTAACGTCTTTTGAAGCATGTATTGAATACACAACTGAAGTTTTGTGTTTTGATAATGGTAAAAAAGCTATTGGACCAATTTTAGTAAATATTTGAACAGCAGTCTCATTTGGAATTTTTTCATGATTGATTACAGTTGTATATGCAAAACTGTTGTAAACTTTTTCAATTTTTTTACTAAAATATTTTTTTGTAATGGCATTATTATATTCAGTATTTACTATTAAGTTATATTTTTCTGGTTTTATTAATTTCTTTTTAGTTTTTATTTTTTTAAAATTTTTATTTTTTAATAAATCTTTATTTAAAACTTCATACAACTGTTGGTTTTGCATTATTGAAAAGAGTTGATTATTGCTATTTTCGAAATTTAATATTTTTTCATTTTTATTTTTATGACTGTAAATTTCAATTTTTTTTAGTTTCCAGATAATTTTTTTTATATTTACTATATTTTTATTAAAATAATCAAAGTTGCTTTTGGAGATACCGATCGTTCTAGACTGATTAATTTTAAGATTTTTATTTGATGAAACTAAATAAACGAAAATATTTTGATTAACTAAAGCTTTTGCTAAAGTTAAAGCAGTTAAACCTGAACCAATTATACAAACTCTCATATTATTTTTAATTTTAACAACAAAAATTAGATGATACAAAGTGGTAAAATTGATTCATAAATATGAATATTAAGAAAACAGCTCATTTATTTGCTAATTTTACCATTAAAAGAATAGCAGAAATATTTGGGATAATTATTTTTAGTGCTGGAATTTTATTGTTATTGGCACTATTAACTTATTCACCAGAAGATCCTAATTTTATTTTTCCAGAAAATACAAAAATTAAAAATATTTTAGGTTTCAAAGGAAGTTTTGTTTCGGATTTATTTTTTCAATCAATAGGCCTTATTTCGTATTTATTTTCATTAACTCTAATTGTAACTGGCATTAATATTACTAGAAACAAAGAATTTTTTTTAGTAATTGAAAATATATTCTTTGCAATAATTTATTGTATTTTTGGAACTTTATTTTTTGCACATTTTTATTCA
>CACLRF010000022.1 GCA_902609235.1 uncultured Pelagibacteraceae bacterium | reverse complement strand
TTCAACACAGACATTGATTTAGATGATGCTGCTAATGATATTAGGGAAAGAGTTGCAAGGGTTGTTGATAATTTACCAAGTGAATCAAACCCTCCACAAATTTTAAAACAGGCAGCAGGTTTTACAACTACAATGTGGGTAGCTTTATCATCTCCAACTTGGAATGATTTAGATCTTGGAGATTATGCTGAAAGATATCTAATAGATGCATTCTCAAGTGTACCAAACGTAGGTCGAATTTTAGTTGGTGGATTAAGAGAGCTCAGTGTTAGAGTTTGGATAGATCCAATAAAATTAGCTGCAAACGATATTACAATTCAAGAAGTTGAAAGAGCTCTTAGAAATGAAAATATAAATCTTCCAGCTGGAACCTTAGAAGCTAATAATAAAGACTTAACTTTAAACATTGATAAATCTTATTCGAATATTGATACAATTAAACAATTGCCACTTAAGAAAAATAAAGAAAAAGTAATCATTTTATCTGATGTGGCTAATATAGAGTTTGGACCTGTTTCAGAAAAAACTTTATTTAAAGCACAAAGAAAAAATGCAGTAAATTTAAAAACTGTCGGAATTGGTATTTATGCTAAAAGTGGTGCATCAACGGTAGAGCTTTCTAAACAAATAAAAACTAAAATCAAAGAACTTAACAAATCCTTACCTGATGGATTGAAGTTAGAAATAGCATTTAACAGAGCAACCTACATTGGTGCTGCAATAGAAGAAGTATATAAAAGTTTAATAATTGCATTTGTATTAGTTGTTTTAATTATTTATCTTTTTTTAGGTAACCTAAAAGCAGTAATAGTTCCTGCGGTTGCTTTACCAGTTAGTCTTATTGGATCATTTCTAGGGTTATATATATTTGACCTATCAATTAATATTTTTGTATTACTAAGTTTCATTCTAGCAATTGGTATAATCACTGATGACTCTGTGATCATGACTGATGCGATATATACAAGAATTGAAAATGGTGAGACACCTTTAGTGGCTGCTTACAGGGGTTCTAAACAAATTACATTTGCAATTATTGCAACGACTTTAATTCTTGTAGCAGTATTTTTACCTTTAATTTTTATTAAAGGAATATCAGGAACTTTGTTTAAAGAAACAGCAATAGCCTTATCCTTTTCAATTGTTGTATCTTCTTTTGTGGCATTAACATTGTCTCCAATGCTAGGAAGTAAATTTTTAAACAAAAAAGAAAAAATTAATTTCTTTGTAAAAAAATTTAACAATGGATTTAAATCTTTTACAGGGTTTTATGTAAACTCCCTTAAATATTGGGTCAATAAACGAAAAACTATTTCAATATTTATAATTTTAATTATTGCTACCTCAGCTTATTTGTTTAGTTTTTCCAAAAAAGAATTAATACCAATTGAAGATAGGGGTGCTTATTTAATTATTGGGTCAACTGATGAAGGAAGTTCATTTGAATATACCCAAGAAAAAGCGCAGATAATTGAAGGAAGAATATTAAGATTATTGCAGGCAAAAGACAGTCCATATGCAAGACTAATCATGAGAGTTCCTGGTTTTGGAAGATCTGCAACGTCTTATAATAGTTTTATAATTATTGCATTACTTGATGAGTGGAAAAATAGAGAAAAAGGTAGTCAACAAATCTTAAGAGAAGCTATAGGACAAGTGGTTTCTGTACCTGAAACTTTTGCTTTTCCAATTTCTCCACAATCAATAAGAGTATCTAGTTACAATAAGCCAGTTCAAATGGTCATATATGGATCTAGCTATGAAGAATTAGAAGAAATTCAAAATAGTGTCTTAAGAGAATTAAGAAAAAATAGAAATATGTCTAGAATTGAAAGTGATTATACAAAAAATAAACCTGAGGTTAAATTAATCACAAATAATAACAGAGCAAATGATTTAGGGGTTTCTACTGAAAATATAGGTAGAACTTTAGAAACTCTTTATGGGGGAAAAAGAGTAACAAATTTCAGTAAAGAGGGAAGAGAATACCCAATTATTTTACAACAATATTTGGCTGACAGAAGAGATAAAGATGGGTTATCAAAAATTTTTGTTAGATCTGAAACCACTGGTAAACTTGTATCTGTTGCAAGTTTAGTTGAATTTAAAGAAAAAGGTACTGCTGAAGCGCTTCCAAGGTATAATCGTCAAAGAGCTGTTACAATTTCTGCTGCGCTTGCAGAAGATTATACTCTAACAGAAGCAATAAAATACCTAGAGGATGTCATGATGAGAGTTGCTCCTCAAAATCAAATCACTTGGAAAGGAAAATCTGAAGAGTTAAAAGAAACAACAAATGAAATATACTTAATTTTTGCCCTTGCTTTGTTAACTGCTTATTTGGTTATGGCAGCAACATTTAACTCATTTGTTCATCCATTTATTATTATTTTAACAGTTCCTTTAGCTGTATTTGGTGGCTTAGTATTTATTTTATTTTTAAATAGTTCAGTAAATATTTTCTCTCAAATTGCTTTAATAATACTCATTGGTATATCTACAAAGAATAGTATTTTGATTGTAGACTATACAAACCAGATAAGAACTACTGGTGTTAAAATTCAGGACGCTATAATTAAAGCTTGCCAATTAAGAATTCGACCAATCATTATGACTTCCTTAAGCACAATGATAGCAATGCTTCCATTAGTTATTGGAAATATTGGCCCAGGCGCAGGTGAAGGCTCTAGGTTAGCCGTGGGTTCTACAATTTTAGGAGGAATGATTATTTCAACTTTCTTTACTTTATATGTTACTCCGACAATGTATTTAGCTCTTGCAAGAAATACTAAGCGTATTGATGCAGTTGATATTGAATTAAAAAAACAGCTAAATTAAAAAATAATATATTTTGACGTTGATAAAGAATTTTTACATTTCGATAATTGTTGCTTATAAATATTTGATTGCTTCTCTACCCTCTTAGCTAAGTAAATTACTTTTTTATTATCTTTAAAATTTTTATAATTACCCCAGCCTTCGTGATAAGCAATATACTGTTTAAAAGCATCATTTTTAGAAACTTTTAAAATTTTCTCTGTCTTATTTGTGTACCATCCTATAAAATCAACACTATCCTTAAATCTTGTTCTAACTGCAAACTTATTTCCTGTTTCATCTTTATATTGTTTCCATGTTCCTTTAACTGCTTGAGAATAACCAAATGAACTAGATGGTCTTTTGTAGGGAACCACTTTAAATATTTTTTGTCTTGGTGGCTTTGCCAACCAATCAAAACTCGACTCCATCTTGATTATTGCAAGCTGCAAATGAACTGGTGTACCCCATTTTCTTTCAGATTTTTTTGCGTGTTTATACCAAAAATATCTCTCTTTAAATATTGAACAACTACTTGCAGTATTTTTAGGAACAGATGAGCAAGCTGAAATAAATAATATTATTACTAATAAAAAATTAAGTTTTTGAATTTTCATTTTTTTTTAAAAAGTAAAATAAAATTAATACTATAAGTACACCTAATAAATTTCCAAATAAATCTGAAAATTCAAAACTTCTTTTGGGGATAAAATAATGTGCTACTTCAAGTGCTAAAGATAAAAAAATTAAATATAAGCTAATATAAATAAATTGCTTCGATATATTAAAAGTTAATAATCCAATAGTCGAAATAATTAAGAATGCATAAAGGTGATTGGTTGAAATTACAAAATCTGGTGTAATTTGTGGCTGTGAACTTATATCCTTATATAAAAACCAACCTAATACACTACCAGGAAATAAATATAAAAAAATTAAAATTAAATTAGATAAATAAAAAATAAACTTATTTTTTGAAAAAAAATTAATCATTAAAATATAGTTTTATTTATCAAATTGTTCTAAAAGATAAACAAATGAGTTATTTAATTTTAGTAAGACATGGCCAAAGCATATGGAATCTAGAAAAAAAATTCACTGGATGGGTAGACGTAGATTTAACAGAAAATGGAAAATCAGAGGCAAAAAAAGCAGGGCAACTAATAAAACAAGAAAATATTGAAATTAATCTTTATTATTCATCTTTTCAATTAAGAGCAAAAAATACTTTAAAAATAATACAAGATGAATTGAAAGACTATAAAGAAGTAAAAAATGCATGGGAATTAAACGAGAGGCATTATGGTGCTCTCACAGGATTAAATAAAGATGAAATGAAAAAAAAACTAGGAGAAGAAAAAGTTCATCAATTTAGACGTTCTTGGGATCTAAGGCCCAACCGTCTAGATAAAAAAAATCCATATCATCCGCTAAATATTGAAACTTACAAGGAAATTCCTTTAGATAAAATTCCTGATACTGAGTCACTTAAAGATACATATGAAAGAGTAATAAGATTTTATAACAAAGATATAGAAAGCCAAACAAGCAAAAATATTCTCATTTCAGCTCATGGAAACTCCATAAGAGCGCTTTGTAAATATTTGTTTAATTTAGATGACAATGAAATTTCTAAACTTGAAATACCTACAGGAAATCCACTTTTGATTGAATTAGAAAACAACAAAATTTCTAATTGCAAATATCTTGATCAAGAGAGAGCTAAAGATCTTTTAGTTTTTTAAAAATATCTAGATCAGTTAAATGATAAAAGTCTTTTTGGCTTTCATAACCAAATAATTTCTTTTGATCTAGTAAATTATTCCAAATTTCCAAAATTGAATAATTTTCGATTTTATCTTTAATAAATAATTTTTTATTAATTATTTGGCATCCAATGTAAATAAATTCTTTTTCAGTCTCTTTATTAATTAAATTATTTTTTAGATTGAAATCTCCTTTAAGCTTTTTATCATAACTTAATTTTTTATTTGCTAAGAGTAGAATGTTTTCTAATTTTTCAGAAAAATACATTTTTTCCATTTTTAATATCTCATCTTTATATTCATTACTCCAGATTGTATCTGGATTAAAAATTAAAAAATCCTTTTCGTTAGAGTATTTAATCATATTTTGAATACCTCCCCCGGTATCTAAAATATGCTTACCATCATCAATTATTTTGATATCAATATTGAAATTTTTACTTTTTAAAAAAACTGAAAATTGATTCTTTAAATAAAAAGTATTTATTAAGATTTTTTGAATACCTAGTTTTTCGATTAAATTAATGCATCTCTCCAGCATACTTACATCTTTAATTTCTAATAAAGGCTTAGGGGTATCTAAAGTAATAGGATTTAATCTTTTGCCAAAACCTGCGCATAAAATTAAAGCTGTGTTTATTCTCATTACTCTACCTAATAAATTTTGGAAAATTATTTTTTAATAGCAACATCAAATTATTGAATTCGTTTTGCCCTTTAATTCTATGATTAATCATTTCCCAAGCGTAGGGAATTAATTTAAGATATTTTTTTTTATTATCTCTTAAAGCTAAACGCATAAATATTCCAATTATTTTTAAATTCCTTAAAACAGATAATATTTCAAAATCTTTTCTAAATTTTTTTAAATCAATTTTTCTATTTGTTTTGACGTAAATTTTAAATACCCTCTCTTTAAATTCATTAGATGTTTTTAATCTTACATCATCAATTAAAGATGCTAAATCGTAAGCTCTATTGCCAATCAGTGCATCTTGACTATCTATTACTGCAATTTTTTTGTTGTGATACATCAAATTTGAAACATGAAAATCTCTATGAACAAATGTAACATTTTTATAATTTAATTTTGATAATAATTTTTTTATCTCTAATCTAAATTTTTTTTCAAATTTAATGCTTTTGAATTTAGTCAATATCTTTGGTGCATACCAGTCACAAAAAAGTTTAGTTTCATCAAACAAAATTTGGTTATTGTATTCTTGAACTTTATATAATTTGTTTTTAAAATTTTTTATTTTTTTATCTTTTATTAATTGTATTTTATTTAAAATTTTTATTATCTTTTTAAAAATGAAATATTTATTATTCTTTTTATTTTTTAAAATTTGAAACAAAGTTTGATCTCCAAAGTCATTTATTTCTATATAATTATTAATGTAATTTTCACTTAATAGATTTGGTGCCAAAATTTTATTTTTAATTAAAATTTTATTTATCGCATCATAAATTAAAAGATTTTTTAACTTTTCTTTCCTGGATATTACTACAATTGATTTATTTTCTTTGTTTCTGTAAAATTCTCTAAAAGACGCGTCGCCTTTTATTTTTTTCAATTTTGCGAAGATTTTCATCAAAATAAGTTTTAATTTAAACTTTTATATCTACACTTCTATCATTTAAATCGTTTAAATAATTAAAAGTTAAAGCTATAAATTTTATATCTTGTTTATGAGCAATAAATTGTGGCCATTCTATAAGAGTTATTAATTTATCATCTTTTTCAAAAATATCTAAATTATTGATATCTTTTTTCCTATTAATTCTAAACAAATCATAATGTTTTATTCTTATATCTTTTACTTGATACTCATTTAATAAACTAAAAGTAGGGCTTGTAATTTCTGTTTGTGTTAGATTATTTATTTTTTGATACTCATTTATAAGGTATTTAACAAAGGTAGTTTTACCAACACCCATCTCTCCATATAAAAAAACAAACTCACCACCTTTGAGATATTTTGTAAATTTTTTAGCTAATTTTTTAGTTAATTTCTCTGAAGTAATATCTATTTTGCTATCTTTAATAGCGATAGGCATCTGGTTTGAAAGGACCTTCTGTTCCAACGCTTATATAATCTGCTTGTTCTTTTGATAACTTTGTTAGTTTTGCCCCTACTTTTTTAAGATGCAAAGTTGCTACTTTTTCATCTAAATGTTTTGGAAGTACATAAACTTTATTTTTATAATTTTTATGATTATTCCAAAGTTCTATTTGAGCAATAACTTGATTAGTAAATGACGCGCTCATTACAAAACTTGGGTGTCCAGTTGCACAACCAAGATTGACCAATCTTCCTTCTGCTAAAAGAATAATTCTTTTGCCACTTGGTAACTCTATTTCATGTACTTGAGGTTTTACTTCGGTCCACTTATAATTTTTAAGAGCTTCAACTTGTATTTCATTATCAAAGTGACCAATATTACATAAGATAGCTCTGTCCTTCATATCTCTCATATGATCTGCTGTAATAATGTCTTTGTTGCCTGTTGCTGTTACAACGATATCAGCTCTACTAATAGCCTCTTCCATTAATACCACTTCGTAACCCTCCATTGCGGCTTGAAGAGCACAAATTGGATCTGCTTCTGTAACTAAAACTCTAGCACCACTTTGTCTTAAAGATGCAGCACTTCCTTTTCCAACATCTCCAAAACCAGCAACAATTGCTATTTTTCCAGACATCATTACATCAGTAGCCCTTCTTATCCCGTCTACTAAACTTTCTCTACATCCATATAAATTATCAAATTTTGATTTTGTAACAGAGTCATTCACATTTATTGCTGGAACCAAAAGCGATTTATCTTTTTCCATTTTATTAAGTGCTTTAATTCCAGTGGTAGTTTCCTCTGAAACTCCTTTAATATCTTTCATTAAATCCTGATATTCCTCATGCATGATAGCTGTTAAATCACCACCGTCATCTAATAACATGTTGGGTTTCCAGTCAGGTTTTCCAATTATAGTTTGTTTAATGCACCATAAATATTCCTCTTCTGTTTCACCTTTCCAGGCATAAACAGGGATACCAGCCTTTGCAATTGCAGCAGCTGCATGGTCTTGAGTTGAAAAAATATTGCAAGAAGACCATCTTACTTCGGCACCTAATGCAACTAAAGTTTCGATTAGTACAGCTGTTTGAATAGTCATATGTAGACATCCAATAATTCTCGCGCCTTTTAATGGTTTTTCTTTAGAATACTCTTCTCTTAAAGCCATTAAACCAGGCATTTCACTTTCAGCTATTGATATTTCTTTTCTACCAAATTCAGCTTGGGCAATATCTTTTACTTTATAATCTTCCATTGCAAGATTTATACAGCTATGTATTTATTTATCAAGAAATGATTAAGCATTGGGAAATCTTATCTCTATCATTGCGCCGTCTTTATCAATACGATTAGATGCTACAATTTCACCATCGTGAAGTTCAACCAAGTTTTTTACTATATTTAAACCTAGTCCTGAATGTTCTCCAAATTTTTCAGGTCTATTACTATAAAATCTTTTAAATATTCTTGATGTATCTTTTTCTTTAAATCCTTGTCCTTCATCAATAATTTTGATTGATATTTGATTTTTTCCATTAACAGAAATATCAACAAAAACATTATCACCGTCCTTACTAAATGATATTGAATTATCTAATAAATTTGCAATGATTTGTTCAATTCTATTTTCTATACCATTTATTAAATATTTATCTTTTCCGTCATTTTTATATTCAATTTTAATTCCTTTTTTCACTTGATGAATATTATTATAATCATCAACAACAGATTGAATTATAGGTTCAATATCAATTTTTTTCATTTTTTCTTTACTTAAAGCAACTTCATCCTTTAACATTTGTGAATAATCAGTAATTAATCTTTCTATTCTTTGAACGTCATGACTAAGTATATTCAATAATCTGTTTCTTTGTTCGCTATCATTTGTGTCTTGTAAAATTTCTGATGCACTTTTTAAAGATGCTAATGGATTTCTAATTTCATGAACTAAATCTGTCGAAAAGTTTTCTGCATGCGTAACTCTATTTTGAAGCTCATTTGTCATATCCTCTAAAGAATTTGATAAAAGTCCTAATTCGTCATTTCTTTTTTTAAGATTTTCAATACCTGGTTTGGCTTGACTCTTTTCTTTAATACGAATTGTATATCCAACAAGATTTTGTATTGGTTTAATAAAGTATCTACTTAACACAAAAGAAAATATTAATATTACAAATCCTACAGATATTGCTGTTCTTATTACAAATGCTTTTCTCTCATCTATCGCTGTTTTTATTTCATTAGCGTTTTCTGTAATGGCTACATAACCAAGATTAATTTCATTCTTTGAAACATTCTTAATTGTTGTTACATTAAATTGATTAAAATCTTCTTGCGTAAATGTGTAAGGAGCTCCTAAATTTTCAGAACTAGTATAATTTTTTAATATATCTTTGAATGAAACAAGTTTTTTTTCATCAATTTTTATATTTTTTTCGTCAATAGTTTTTTCTATTTCTTCATTATCTAAACTTTCAAATTCAATTTTATCAAGTCTTGTAGAGAATGATCTTGGATCAAGATCTAAAGTATCAGTATCTCCAATAAGATTAAGTTGATCATCAAAAAATATTACTCTATCTAAATTTTGAAAAATAAACCTCGTAGAAAATAAAAATCTTCTAATATCGTCAGATTGGAATTTTACATCTAGCCTTAAAATATTATCAATAGTGTTGTTAATAATGTTTGTGTGATTTTGAGATTTTTTTTTTATTAGACTTGGCTGAATATTATTTAAATATATGAATGTAAATAATCCAATAATTGTAAAAATTACGAAATTTATAAATAAAAATTTCTTTAATATAGAAAGAGTTTTTAAGTATTTACTAAACATTAGCTAACATTCCATCTATATCCACTACCATACCTAGTTTCAATAGCTGAAAAATCAGGATCTACTTTTTTAAATTTTTTTCTAATTCGTTTTACGTGACTATCAATAGTTCTATCCTCAATATCTGTATCCTCTCGGTAAGCTATATCCATAAGCTGAGCTCTTTCTTTAATTATACCAGGCCTCTTTGCTAATTCTTTGACGATTAAAAACTCAGTTGTTGTCAATTTATCAGGCAGCTGTTTTCCATTCCATTCACACTCAAGTTGTGATGGATCTAATTTTAATCTTCCATGAGATATCAGGCTTTTATTTTCCTCTATAATATTATTTGAATCTTTTTTTCTTAACTG
>CACLRF010000021.1 GCA_902609235.1 uncultured Pelagibacteraceae bacterium | reverse complement strand
ATTGTTTTCTTTTTTGTCATCGGCATCAAGCAAATTCGAAATTAAAGAATTTGCATTAAAAGAAGCACCATTAATTAAATAATTCTTACCTTCTACGTTTTTTATATTGTAATTATTTTTTTTATTTTCTTTATCTAAATAATTAAAATTTGCCTGATCAATTTTTATTATTTGCTTAGAGTCGTTCAGAGATAAATTCTTAATTTTGATGTGATTACTTTCTTCATTAATAATAAAGTTATTAATATTTAGATTTTTATTATTTTTTAGTTCTCCATTAATTTGAAGATACATATTGCTTTGATCTTTTTTTTGGTAATTAATATTATTAATTTGAAATTTTGTATTTTTTACATTTAGATTAGTATTAAATCTTATTTTATTTTCTTTTTTCTCAATAAAATAATTGATTTCTTCAAAATCTTTATCAACTTTAAATTTTCCAGAACCTGAAAAACTTAGATTATTATTTTTAAAATTAATTTTTAATTTCTGATTATTAAAATCAATTTTGTTATTAATTTCAGGGAAGAAAATTTTTAAAAAATCTTGTTGCTCTAAAATTATATTTTTCAAAGATAATTCTGAGTCTATACTTAAATCCTTGTCTTTTTTATTTATAAAATATTTAATCTCATCAACTTCTTCAGTATTTAACTGAATTTGCCCCTCACCGTTAATTGATAAATTGTTGTCCTTATAATTTAAATTTAATTTATGATTATTGAGTAAAATTAACTCATCAACTTTTGGAAAATAGTTATTAATTATTTTTAAATTTTTATATTTTAGCTGAGTAATATTTATATCAGAATTTAAAATAATATTTTTAACTTTGAATTTTTCATCAACTTCCAAAGAAAATTCATTATTTGTTTTAAATTTAGCATCATCAATAATTATATTTTCAAAACTTAAATTTAATAATTTTAATATATTTGAATTTAAACTTGAATGATCATTTTCAACAATAGCATCAATTAAAAAGCTATTTTTTTTCTTTTTTACATTAAGTTTTTTTGAAATAAAATTTACTTCTTCTGCTTTAAAACTTATATCGTCAAAATGAAAATTATCTTTTTGAAAATTGAAATTAAAATTTATATTCTTAAAATTAGCCTTGTCTAAAAAATTGATACTTGCATCTTTTGTGAAACCTTCAATTACATAATCATTTTTCAGTTTTCCATTTTCATCGATGTTCAAACTTAGATCTATAATCACATGACCTTTTTTTACAATTTTTTCTAATATAAATAATTCAGGTTTATTATTTGTGGTCCTAATAAATTTAATTAAATCATTTAATAATATAGACTTAGTTGTAACTTCTATGTTTGTAGAAGAAATCTTATTTTTAATTAAAGAACTTAGCGAAACTTGAGTTTTAATACTTTCTAATGCTAAAGGTCTTTTTGAAAAATATACTGTGGTACCAACTGTTTTTGCATAAATTTTTAGTTTAAAAGGATCAAGAGTTAATTTGATTTTTTTTAAATCTATATCTACCTTTTTATTTATTAGTGAAATTCTTTTTTTAATTTGATCGTTTAATCTATCTGTCTCTATACCTACAGTACTAAAGAAAACTATAAAAATAACTACCACTGAAAGAAATAGGATAAAATATTTGAAAATATTATTTTTCATTTAATTTATAAAGCGATTGTTCCAAAAATTCATCGATATCACCATCTAATACTTTATCAGGACTAGTGCTTTCAAAACTAGTTCTGTTATCTTTTACAAGTCTGTAAGGTTGAAGAATATAAGATCTAATTTGATGGCCCCACCCTATTTCAGATTTAGAACTTTCAACATTTTGGTTTTCTTGCTCTCTTTTTTTAATTTCATAATCATATAATCTTGCTTTCAACATATTCATGCATGTTTCTTTGTTTTTATGTTGAGATCTTTCATTTTGACATTGAACAACAATTTTTGATGGAATGTGTGTTATTCTAACTGCACTATCAGTAGTATTAACATGTTGGCCACCTGCTCCACTGGAACGATATGTGTCTATTCTTAAATCTTTTTCTAAAATTTCTATATTTATATTTTCATCTACAACTGGATAAATCCAAACACTTGCAAAACTTGTGTGTCTTCTAGCTCCGGAGTCAAATGGAGATATTCTAACTAATCTATGTATTCCAGACTCTTTTTTTAACCATCCAAAAACATAGTCACCATCTATTTTAATTGTTGCAGACTTTATTCCAGCCTCATCACCTCTATGTTCACTAATAAAACTTGATTTAAAATTTTTTTTATCAGACCATTTTAAATACATTCTTCTTAGCATATCAGCCCAATCTTGACTTTCTGTACCTCCTGCGCCGGCATGTATCTCTATATAACAGTCAAGTGAGTCTGCTTCGTTTGATAAAAAGCATTTTATCTCATTTTTTTTTACTAAGGTTCTAAGTTCTTTAATATTTAATAATACTTCTTTTTGTACAGACTCATTTTTTTCTTCTAATGCTAACTCACTTAAATCATCTAAATCTGATAGCTTTTCAATTGAAACATTATAAGTATTTAATAAATCCTCAAATAATTTTTTTTCTTTAATTACTTTTTTTGAATTTTCTTTATCTTGCCAGAAATTGGCATCTAACATTTTGGTATTTAATGCTTCAAGTTTTGAATAAATATTATTTTTTTCAAAGATACTCCTTAACTCTAAAGTTTATCTTTTCTATTTCATTTTTATAACTTTGATATTTATCTTCCATCAATAAAACTTTAATATATTATTAGTATCTAATCTATCATTATTTGAAAATAAAACTTTCCCATCAATCACATTTTTTTTTTTATAAACTTCAATAATTGTATTTTTAGAATTAAATTTTGCTTTTTGACCAGTATTTGGGTCAACTACCATCATTACTGTTTCTTTTGCAGCCTTGAACGGTCTTGCATCTGATTTATTGACTGTTTTTTCAACAAACTCTTTAAAAATAGGTAAAGCTGTTTTTGAACCAGTTTCGTATTTACCTAATGGTGATGGATTATCTAAACCAACATATACACCAATTAATAGATTAGATGTATATCCAACAAACCAAGTGTCTGTATTTTTATTAGTCGTACCAGTTTTTCCAGCAATATTTAATTTAAGATCTCTTAATTTTTTAGCGGTCCCTCTTTTAACAACCCCTTCGAGTATAGAGGTCATTTGATAAGATGTTTGAGGAGAAAAAATTTTTTTATAATCATCTTTAATAATTGGATAATCTTTACCTAGATATGAAATCTCATCACAATTAATACATTTTCTTTTATCATTATTAAAAATAGTCTTTCCTTCACTATCTTGAATTCTATCGATTAAAATTGGATTAACTAATTTACCTCCATTAATAAATACAGAATAAGCTGAGGTTAATTTTAACAAAGTTGTTTCAGCAGATCCAAGTGAAATAGATAAAAGCTCCTCAGGATTGTCATATATACCTAAGTTTTTTGAAAAATTTATAATTTTTTTTACACCTAAGTCTTGAGCTATTCTAACTGTCATTAAATTTCTTGATTTTTCTAATCCGACTCTTAAGGTTGATGGTCCATAAAATTTTTTTCCGTAATTTTCTGGTTTCCACATTTTAAGATCTTCTCCTTGATCTAAAACAATTGGAGCATCTAAAATTAAAGATGTAGGGGTATAATTATTTTCAAGAGCTAAAGCATAAACAAATGGTTTAAAAGCAGAACCAGGTTGTCTTAATGCTTGTGTTGCTCTATTAAATTCACTTTTTTTGAAACTAAAACCACCACTTAAAGCTAATACACGACCTGTGTAGGGGTCCATAACAACAATTCCACCATTAACTTTTGGTAATTGTTTTAAACTATAGTTCTTATCATTAATTTTTTTTACATAAATTATGTCACCAACTTTTAATAATTGATCAAATTCTTTTTTTGTCCAAGAAATATCTTTAAACTCAATTTTTCCATCTAATTTATCTTCAGTTTCTATATTTACTGAAAATTTATTTATCTTTTTAATAATTGCCAACTCCCAACTAATCGAGTCTTCTAAATGAAATTTATTTAAATCTTTACTCCAATTTTTTGAGTATTTTTTGTTTGTAAGTGCTCCTCTCCATCCTTTTCTCTTATCGTAAGATGATAATCCATTTCTAAGTACTTCGGTTGCAATTTTTTGAAATTCTAAATTAATTGGTGTGTTAATATTAAATCCTTGCTTATAAACTTTATCATAAGTTAAAGTTTCAATTACATTTTTTCTAACATCTTCAATATAATATTGAGCATCTTCTAAAAAAACTTTTTTTGCTTTATTGACTAAGATTTTTTTTTCTTTAAAATAATTATATTCATTTGGATCTATATAATTGTTTTCAAATAAATTTTTTAAAACTAGATCTCTTCTAAATTTGGCTAACTCAATATTTCGGTGAGGGTTATACTTACTTGGTGCTTTTGGTAAAGCTGCTAATAGAGCAGCCTCCCCATAATCTAATTCTTGAATAGATTTATCAAAATATTCTAAGCTTGCTGAAGCTACACCATACGCTCCACTACCGAGATATATTTGATTTAAATATAATTCTAAAATTCTTTGTTTTGATAAAGCTCTCTCTATTCTAAACGCTAAAATAGCCTCTTTTATTTTTCTGTTAATACTAACTTCATTAGTTAATAAAAAATTCTTAGCCACTTGTTGAGTGATTGTGGAAGCACCCTCGAGTCTTTTGGATGAAATTATATTTGAAATATTGTTAATCAGAGCTCTCAAAACTCCTTTTGCATCAACACCTGGATGAGAAAAGAAATTTTTATCCTCAGCTGATAAAAACGAGTTAATTACATTTTTTGGAATTGAATTAAATGGAATAAATATCCTTTTTTCTTTTGAAAAATCTGCAACGAGCTCTCCATCACCTGAATAAACTTTACTTGATACTGGTGGCTTATAGTTTTTAAGAAATCTATAATCAGGAATGTTGTTGGAATATGACCATAAAATTCCAAATATAAAAATACCCAGTAATAAGAGTAAGGATAACAATAAAAATAGAGTATTTTTTAGAAATTTATTCATTTTATTTCCATTATATCTTGGAATTTGTTAAAGATAAGGCAAGAAAATTTTACAAAATTTATACACTTAAAATATTAAATGAATCAATCAATCAAATTATTATGGAAAAAAATTTATACATTGATGCATCGCATCCTAATGAAACTAGAGTTGTTCTTAAATCAGATGACAATATTGAGGATTACGAATACGAGGGTTTAAAAAACAATTTAACTAAAAATAATATTTATTTAGGTAAAGTTAGTAGAATAGAACCTTCTCTTCAAGCTGCATTTGTTGATTTTGGAAGAGAGAGACATGGTTTCTTATCTTTTAATGATATTCAGTCTGACTATTATCAAATACCAAAAGCTGATTTAGAAAAAATCAAAGAAGAGGAAAAAAAAAATAGAGAAGAGCTTTCAAAAAAAGTTGAGGCAATAGAGGAAGAAAATATTGCCGAAGGCAAACTTGAAATAGATGATCCTATAAATACCGAAAAAGAAATATCTGAAGATATTGATAGTCAAAAAGACAATAAAAATAACGACAGTGAAGAAATTGATAAGAGAAATAATATAAAATTCAAATTTAAAAGGTACAAGATACAAGAAGTTATAAAACCAAATCAAGTAATCCTTGTTCAGGTTATAAAAGATGAAAGAGGACAAAAAGGTGCAGCGCTTAGTACATTCATATCAATAGCTGGTAAGTATATTGTCTTAATGCCTAATACTCCAAAAGGAGGTGGAATATCAAGAAAAATTTTTAATCCAGCTGATAGAAAAAAAATAAGAACTATTTTAAACGAAATTGAAATACCAAAAGAAATGGGTTTAATTGTTAGAACTGCTGGAAGCAATAAAACAAAAAATGAAATTAATAAAGATCTCGAGACACTTGTTAAAACATGGGGTCAAATAAAAGAAACTGCAATTAATTCAATTGCCCCTTCCTTAATCCATCAAGAAAGCGAAATTATAAAAAGAACTTTAAGAGATATGTTTGATGACAACACTAAAAACATAATAGTTGAGGGAAATGAGGGTTATAAAAAAGCACAAACTTTTATGAAGATGATTATGCCTTCAAGTGTAAAAAAAATAAAAAAATATAGAGGAAAAGTTCCATTATTTATTCAAGAAAAAATTGAACAAAAATTAAATCAAATCTTTGACTCAGAGATAAAACTTAAGTCAGGTGGCTATCTTGTAATAAACCCAACTGAAGCCTTAGTTTCAATCGATATAAACTCAGGTAGCTCAATCAGGGGTAAAAATGTTGAAAGCACTGCGTTAGATACAAACATTGAAGCAGCTGAGGAAATTGCAAGACAAATAAAAATCAGGGATTTATCTGGTCTAATTATAATTGACTTTATAGATATGCTTAGTTACGGAAATAGAAGATTAGTTGAGAGAAAACTTAAAGAAAAGTGCAGAGCTGATAGAGCAAGAATTCAAATTGGACGAATAACTAATTTTGGTCTTCTTGAAATGTCCAGACAAAGACTGAGGGAAAGTGCGATTAAATGGAAAGTAACACTTACAGATGAGTCTTTTGCTCAAAAATTACTTAAGACTGTTGAGTTAAATGCAGTTATTAATAAAGCTAAATTTGTTGAACTGAGAGTTTGTGAAAAAATCTCAGATTTTTTAAAAGAAAATTTTGTTGATGATTTAACTTATTTTGAAAAGAAAAATAAAATGACAATAGATATTGTTAGTGATTCAAAACTTATCATACCCGAGTATATTATAAATATTCAAAATAAATCAAAAAAAACAATAGAACAAATCGAACATTTTGAAAAATTAAAAAATTTAGAAACTCAAACTAAAGAGGATACAATTATTAATAAGAAAGAAACAAAAAAGTTTCACAAAAAACCGTTTAAAAAAAAAGGTTATTTTAAGAAAAAATATGTAAAAAAATAGAAACTATTTAATAATTCCTTTTTTTGGTGAAGATGCGCTTCCATATAAATATTTATCTATACGTCCTGATAAAAAAGATTGTCTTCCAGCAATTACAGCATTCTTAAACGCAAGAGCCATATCAAAAGGTTTTTTTGCTTTAGCTATCGCAGTATTAACTAAAACACCATCACAACCTAACTCCATAGCAATTGTTGCATCTGATGCTTGACCTAAACCTGCATCAATAATTAAAGGCAATTTAGTTTGTTTCCTAATAATTTGAATATTTATTTTATTTTGAATACCTAAGCCTGAACCTATAGGTGCAGCTAACGGCATTATCGCATCAGCACCAGCATCCTCCAAACGTTTTGCCATTAATGGATCATCATTACAATAAACCATTACTTTAAAACCTTCTTTAGCTAAAACCTCTGTTGATTTTAAAGTTTCTATCATATCAGGAAATAAATTTTGCTTATCTCCTAAAACTTCTAGTTTAACTAATTTCCAACCGCCAATTTCTCTTGCTAATCGCAATGTTCTTAAAGCTTCCTCTGAGGTAAAACATCCTGCAGTATTTGGCAGATAAGTAATTTTTTTTGGATCAATATAATCCATAAGAAGTGGTTTTTTTTTATCAATAATATTCACCCTCCTTACAGCGACAGTTACAATTTCAGCTCCGGAAAGCTTAATTGCTTTTGCGCACTCAGACATATTTTTGTATTTACCAGTTCCAACAATTAATCGAGAATTAAATTTCTTATTTGCAATAACTATCTTGTCTTTTTTCATCTAACCCCCTCCAATAAAATGTACAATCTCAACTTTATCACTTTTTTTTAAAAAAATTTTACTAGTTTTTCTTTTATCTATTATCTCTTCATTGAGTTCAATTGCTACTTTATTTAAAGGTATTTTAAATTCTTTTACTAAATCCGAAATTTTATAATTATCTGGAATAGATTTAAATTTACCATTTACTTTAATTTTTATTTTTTTTATTTTTTTCATCGTATATAAGAGTTGAATGAATAATAAAATTATTATTATTAATGGACCAAATCTTAATCTATTAGGTGAAAGAGAACAATCACAATATGGCTTGACTACTTTCGATCAATTGAAAGAAAATTGTTTAAAAGAGTCAAACAAAATTGGTATTACATTAGATTTTGCTCAATCAAATATTGAAGGAGAGCTAGTTGATTTAATTCAGAACGCTAGAAAAAAATATGATGGAATGATAATTAATGCTGCAGGATTTACTCATACCTCAGTTGCAATCAGAGATGCTCTTAATTTATTCAAAAAACCAATAATTGAATTACATATATCGAATATTTATAAAAGAGAGGAATTTAGACACAAATCCTTGATAAGTGATATCGCAACTGGAGGAATTTTTGGTTTAGGAGTTGAAGGTTATATTTTGGCCATAATTTCATTAGAGAAGATCTTAAAAGATGAAAATAGATAAAAGTATAATCAAAGAATTAAGTAATTATTTAAATGAGTTTAACCTTACAGAAATAGAAATTACTGAGAAAGATACTAAAATCAAAGTTTCAAAAAATAATGTGTCTATAAGTAGTCAACCAGTTCAAACATCAGTAAGTGCTCAAACTGAAAATAAAAATATCTCTGAAAAACCAAGTCTTAAATCTGGAACTGAAATTACTTCACCAATTATTGGAACTGCTTACCATGCTCCAGAGCCTGGGGCAAAAAAGTTTGTCGAAGTAGGTAAAAAAATTAAAAAAGGTGACACAATTATGATTGTTGAAGCAATGAAGACCATGAATCATGTGCCATCAAATGCAGAAGGAGTTGTAAAAGAAATTTGTGTTGAAGATGGTCACCCTGTCGAGTTTGGTCAAACTATTATTATTCTTGAGTAAAAAATGTTTAAAAAAATCTTAATTGCAAACCGTGGGGAAATTGCAGTTAGAATTATTAGAGCTTGTAAAGAATGGGGAATTTCAACTGTAGCTGTTCACTCTGATGTTGACAGAGAAAGTATGCATGTAAGAATGGCAGATGAAAGTGTTTGTATAGGATCTCACCAACCCGCTAATAGCTATCTAAATATTCCTAATTTAATGTCAGCAATAGAACTTACAAATGCTGACGCTGTGCATCCTGGTTATGGATTTTTATCTGAAAATGCTAGTTTTGCAAAAATTCTTGAGGAAAATAAAATCAATTTTATTGGCGCATCATCAAAACACATAGAAATGATGGGTGATAAAATTCAAGCAAAGAGGATTGCTAAAGAAAATGGCTTACCAGTAATTGAAGGTTCTGAGGGTGGTGTAGCTGATATAGATCAAACAAAAGAATTATGTAAAAAAATTGGATTTCCTGTTTTGATCAAAGCATCAGGTGGTGGAGGTGGAAAAGGAATGAAAATTGTTTACAAAGAGGAAGAATTTGAAACTTTGTTTTCTACTGCAAAATCAGAAGCACAAAAATACTTTGGTAATGATGAGGTTTATATTGAAAAGTTTTTTCAAAATCCAAGACATATAGAGGTTCAAATCTTAGCAGGTAAAAATCATGTTGTTCATCTTCATGAAAGAGACTGTTCTGTCCAAAGAAGACATCAAAAATTAATTGAAGAAACACCAAGTCCAGTTCTTAATGAGGAAATAAGAAAAGATTTATTTGAAAGAACAGTGAAAATGGTAACAAAAATCGGCTATACGGGTGCTGGAACTGTAGAATTTATTTATGAGGATGGAAAGTTTTATTTTCTTGAAATGAATACAAGAGTGCAAGTTGAACATCCAGTAACAGAAATGGTAACTGGTATTGATATTATCAAGGAACAAATTTGGATAGCCTTCTCTGGAGAAACAGCGCTTAAACAAAGTGATATAAACCCCAGAGGTCATGCGATTGAATGTAGAATAAACGCAGAAGATGCAAGTAAAAACTTTCAACCATCTCCTGGAACTATAGGTATGTGTCATCAACCATCTGGTTTCAGAACGAGAGTAGATGGAGCTATTTTTCAAGGATACAAAGTCACTCCTTATTACGA
>CACLRF010000020.1 GCA_902609235.1 uncultured Pelagibacteraceae bacterium | reverse complement strand
CAGTCAATTTTTTATTTGTTTTCAACCAGCTCCATTTTTAGATCGACAATACACAGTCTTTGGAAAAGTAATCATGGGAATGGAATTTGTTGATAAAATAAAAAGAGGTGATCAAAATAATAATGGTGCTGTAACTGATCCAGACAAGATTATTAGTTTCAAATCTAAATAAATTTTTTAATGGCATTAAAAAAATTTGCCTTTAACGTTTTAAAAAAAGATAAATTTGCAAGGTGTGGCTTAATTGAGACACATCGTGGAAATATACAAACACCTGTTTTTATGCCCGTTGGAACTCAAGCAACAGTAAAGGCTTGTACAATAGATGATATAAAAAAAACAGGTGCAGAAATAATACTTTCAAATACTTATCACTTAATGATACGCCCAGGTGTTGAAAGAATTCAATCTGCTGGTGGGCTTCATAATTTTATGAATTGTGATTTACCTATATTAACTGACTCTGGTGGTTTTCAAGTTATGTCTCTTTCAAAATTGAATAAGATTGATAGAGAGAAAGGTGCCATATTCAATTCTCATGTCGATGGTAAAAAATTTTATTTAAGTCCAGAGGAGAGCATTAGGATACAGTTAGGTTTAAATTCAGATATTGTAATGATTATGGATGAATGTCCAAAAAAAACGGATGATTATGATTTAATCAGTAAATCTATGGATCTTTCTCTTTATTGGGCCGAGAGATCAAAAAAAGAATTTGGTAAAAATCCTCACAAAGCATTATTTGGTATTGTTCAGGGCGGATTATTTAAAGATTTAAGACTTAAGTCGTTAAAAGAACTTATGAAAATTGGTTTTGATGGATATGCGATTGGTGGTTTAGCAGTAGGAGAGACTCAGAATGAAATGTTTTCTACATTAGATGACATTAAAGAATTTTTACCAACTGATAAACCTCATTATTTAATGGGTGTCGGAACGCCATCAGACATATTAGGTGCCGTAAAAAGAGGTATTGATATGTTTGATTGTGTTCTTCCAACAAGATCTGGTAGAACAGGTTTGGCTTTCACTTGGCAAGGTAGAATCAATATCAAAAATAATAAATATCAAAATGACAATACCCCTTTAGATTCTAATTGTGACAATTTAAATTTGAATAAATATTCAAAAAACTATTTAAATCACTTATTCAATACAAATGAAATTTTAGCATCAATGCTCTTAAGTCTTCATAATATTAATTTTTATCAGGAATTAATGGCGTCAATTAGAAAAAATATTAATGAAGGCACTTTTGATCAATTTCATGATAAATACATTGATAAGTTGTAACAGTTATAGTTTTTTTGTTCAAATTGACATTTGAAAAATTAGAATAATTCTATATATAACAATTATTCAATTTGAATAAATGGGGGCCCTTAGCTCAGTTGGTAGAGCAATTCCCTTTTAAGGAATGGGTCGTTGGTTCGAGTCCAACAGGGCTCACCAAAACATTCGACGTCGACGGTTCTACGTCATTCAAAAAATCCCAATAAAACTAGTCAAAGTGTTGACCAAGTGTAAACCTTTATTTCTCCAAATTTAAAACAAAATAAATTATGATAAGCAGATATGGATCGAAAAAAATTGTCAGAAGAACTGTTAAAAGATTTATATTTAAATTTGAGATCGAATTTACTTAAATGGTCAAAATTGACCAATCAAACTCCTCAAGCAAGAATGGGTTATGTAGGGCAACACTTAACTTCAATTGTAACAGGTTATGCTGGAGGTAAAAGTGGTGCCAGAGGAAGAGATTTAATTATAAACAAAGATGAATTTGGAGAAATCAAAACTTGTTACAGAATTGATCAACTAGGTGTATGTATAAGTTGTCAAACTCAAGTAGCTAGTTTTGAATTAAAATGTTCCATTTGTAATAGTAATAAAATAGATCGTAAAGATGACTCAAAGTGGTTAATAACAATAAAAGATGAAGAAGAATTAAGAGAAATATTTAAACCAAAATTTTATTATTTAGTTCTTTTTGAATTTGTTGATTTTAACATACCTAAAGATATTAATGTTTCAATATTTAAGGTAAATCCAAATACACCAGGTTTCTCTCTTTGTATGATCGACTATTTTTTTAATATTAAATCAAAATCTAAATCAAAAGCACCATTTAATCTATGGCCCCATCAATTCAAGTACTATTTAATGCAGCCATCATTAATTTATCACAGTGTTCTAAAATATGATAATTCTATAGAAACTAAAATTTTTCCAACAGACGTTAATAGTATAAAACAAATAGAATTGTTATATTTGAATACTTTTTCGAGAGCAACAACACTGTCCAACAGTGTTATTGAAAATGTATATAAATTATTAAAAATACAAAAAATTCCAAAAAATAAAAATGAAGCTTTGACTTTTTTAACAAATTTTTTTAAAGCAAAAAAATTTACTAATATTCAAAAAACTGATTTATTATCAAATTGTATTTATTTAGATACGTTTAAAAATAATAATAAATTTATACCATCAGAAACAAAAGAAGGCATAAATAATAGTCTTACGCAGATTCAAAATCTTTTAAAGGATTGATATAACTATCAACTCTTTCATTTACTATATCAAAATAATTTTTGTCTATTTCTATTGTAATACAATCTCTCTGATTTTTTAAACAATTAATAATTGTTGATCCACTTCCAGCAAAAGGATCTAAAACTAAATCATTTGCATTACTGCTAGATAATAATAATCTCTCAATTAATTCTGCAGGTTTTTGCGTGGGATGAAACTTTTTTTCTTTATAAAAATCAATATCACGCCATACATCCGTAAAACCTGGTATTATATTAAATGTTTGAGATAGTTTTTTGTAATCATACTTAAATTTAAGTATTTTTTGTAATTTGTTCCAAAATTCCTCTGTTGGCAACTGTTCACAAATATTTTTACCTGTATATATACTCCACATTCCACCACCATTTGATTTTACACCAAGTAGTTCATTTATTTCTTTACTAGTTAATTTTAATTCTTCTTGCCTTTTTTTTAAAAGGGGCTTTATAAATTTTTTATTATCTTTTACAAAAAACAAGATACTTTCTGTAACATTGGGAAACATTCTATAGGTTGATGTTTTTCTTCCACTTATTGATCTTAAGCCTTTATCTATAATAATTTGTTGTCTAAATTCTAACTCTGTATTTTTTATGTTAGACATTAAATATGGTAATACTCTAAAATAACCAAATAAATAGAAAGATCCACCTTTACGTAAAACTCTAATAATTTGATTAATCCATTTTTGAGACCATTCTAAATACTGTTCATCTGTTTTCCACACATAATCCCATTTTTGATTAATGACTTTAAAGTAGGGTGGGTCGGCTATTACAAGATCAACAGTTTCGTCTTTAATTGCTTGTAATTTATCTAAAGTGTCACCAAGTATAATTTGATAATCATTTTTTTCGTTTTTATATTTTTTTATACTTTCCATCATTACCTATATATATTAAAAAAAATTATATCTATATACATATATATACTTCCTACACTACGGAACTACACAACAAAAAAACTAAACACTTTCTAAACACTCAAAAACTATACACTTTTTTCAAATTTCTAAAAATTAAGGTGTACAGTGAGTGTACAGTTTTATATTTGAAATTTTACGCATTTATTCAATTCTAAAACCTTCATACGAACGTTAAACGAAGGTTTTTTTGTTTTAAACTGGAATTTATGCTGTTGTGTAACTTTCTTTTAAGGAATGGGTCGATGGTTCGAGTCCATCAGGGCTCACCAAAATTTTAGACAATTGGAGGATAATTTAAAATTATTTCATTCATCCAATTATTAAGACTTTTAATCCTATTATCAGATGATGGGTGAGTACTCATAAATTCTGGCGGTTCTTTTCCTTTGTTTAACTTTTTCATTCTTTCCCATAATTTTACTGTTTCTCTAATATCATAACCTGATAAAGATGAGAAGATCATACCTAAATAGTCAGCTTCACTTTCTTGAGTACGTGTAAATGGATTCATTATTCCAATTTGAGAAAGAAGACCGACTGTATTCATCCCAGTAACCTGATTTACTTTTGAGAGTTTACCGCCACTAAATATATCTATTAATTGAGTTCCTGTATTTATAAGCACACCTCTGCTTGCACGCTCTACTGAGTGTTTTGCTACTGCATGAGCAATTTCGTGTCCCATAACAGCAGCTAAGCCATTAGTATTTTTTGTAGCATCTAGTATTCCTGTATAAACTGCAATTTTACCACCTGGCATACACCATGCATTTCTCATTTTTTTATTTTCTATTAAGATGTATTCCCATTGAAAATTATTTGTAGGATTTTCAATTTCTTTTTTGCTAAAATACTCATCAATAGAGTTTTCCATTTTTTTTCCTATATTTTTTATTGATAAAAGAGTTTCTTTGTCCTCACTCATTTTTTCTTTTTCTTTAATTTTTTCATATATTTGAGCAGCTTGTGCATTAAGTTTCGACTCGGGAATAATCTTTAACTGATTTCTGTTTGTTATTGGAGCTGTAGTACATGAGGGCAGTATTAACCCACAACAACTACACCCAACATATGATAAAAATTTTCTTCTATCCATTTCTAAATAAAATTGCTATTAATTTTATCAGATGAATCTAAATAATAAAATATTAATAGTTTTATTTATTATTTGTATTGTTTTTGTAATTTACGCTAGTTACAGTTAATATTATGGCAAAAAAATCAAAGAAAAAATCTATTTCTTTAACATTAAGAAACTATTTTATTACCGGTGTTGTTGTTTTAATACCAATAGGTTTCACTTTATATTTAACTAAAATTTTAATTGGAATATCTTCAAACTTAATTCCAAAAAATATTAATCCAAATAGTTATTTACCTTTCAATATTCCCGGTGTTGAAATTGTAATTTCAATTTTACTTATTACTATCGTTGGTGGCCTGTCTTTATCATTTTTTGGAAGAAGAATTCTAAAATTAATTGACGATCTGTTAAAAAGAATTCCTTTTTTAAGAACTGTTTATTCAGCGATTGTTCAAATGACTGAAACTTTTTCAAAAAAAGATGAAGGTAAAAAGAGTGTTGTTTTGATTGAATATCCTAGAAAAGGGGTTTGGGCTGTCGGATTTGCTACAAAAGAAAATAAAGGAGAGATGGCAGAAAAAACAGGAAAAAATTTAATTAATGTTTTTGTGCCAACTACACCAAATCCAACGAGTGGTTTCTTATTAATGTTCCCATTAGAAGATGTTATATATTTAAATATGTCTTTTGAAGAAGCTTCTAAATTTATTGTATCAGCGGGCACCTCAACAAAAAAATCTTAAGCAATATCGTTTATTATATCAGCTCTATCATATAGTTTTATTAAAGGTTTAAATTTTCCTATATCTTCATTGGATTTTTCAATTCTTTTCATTTCTTTTTCAGCTAAATTGAAAAGATCACTATTATGAATTGGATCTGCTAATTTAAAATTTTTAATTCCGCTTTGCTTAAAACCCAAGATGTCTCCGAAACCTCTTAATTTCATATCTTCTTCAGATATTAGAAAGCCATCATTTGAATCTTTCAAAATTTTAATTCTTTTTTTTGCATTATCACTTAAATTAGATTTCAACATTAGAATACAGGTGGAGTCTTTATCACCACGGCCAACTCTACCCCTTAATTGATGAAGCTGAGAAAGTCCAAATTTATTTGCATTTTCTATTACTATTACGTTTGCGTTAGGAAAATCAATTCCAACTTCAATTATTGTTGTTGAAACAAGAATCTTAAATTTGTTATTTAAAAAATTATTTAGAATTATATTTTTTTCCTCTAAATCTGTTTTACCATGAAGTAAAGAAACTTGGTTAGGAAATTTTTTTTTTAAAAATTCAAATTTTTTTACAGCGGAAGAATGATCTAATTTTTTTGATTCTTCAATTAAGGGACACACCCAAAAAATCTGATTTCCTAATTTAATTTCTTTATTTATAAATTTTAAAACATCATCAATTTTTTCTTCTAATTTACTGTAAGTTTTTATTGGTTTTCTATTTTTTGGTTTTTCGCGGATTATAGAAATATCCATATCACCATAAATTGTCATTGTTAATGTTCTTGGTATTGGTGTTGCTGTCATTAAAAGAACATCACAATCTGTACCACCTTTATCTGACAATCTCTTTCTTTGATTTACGCCAAATTTATGTTGTTCATCTATAATTATTAATCCTAATTTTTTAAAAATTATTTTTTTTTGAAAAATTGCGTGTGTTCCAAAAATTATTTTAATTTTATTATTTTCTAAATTTGTATATATTTTTTTTCTTATTTTATATTCTGACTTTCCTGAAATTAACTCTAAATTAATATTTTTAGGAAATATTTTTTTTGCTAGATTAAAATGTTGTCTTGCAAGAATTTCTGTAGGCGCCATAAGTGCAACTTGGAAACCAGAGTTTATTGTATTTAATGCAGCTAACAGAGATACGATTGTTTTTCCACTACCCACGTCCCCTTGTAAGAGTCTAAACATTTTGTTTGAGGAACCTAAATCTCTATTTATTTCTTCCAATACATTTTTCTGATCGTTTGTAAGAGAAAAATTTAAATTTTTTATTAATGAATTTTGTTTATTTAAATTAATTATTTTATTTTTTTTCTTAATTTTTTTTATTTTTTTTCTTATTTCAGAATTAACTAGAAATGTTGAAAATATTTCGTCATAAGCGAGCCTTTGATAAAAATTTGATTTATAATTTCCAATATTTTCAGGTTTATGTAATTCTTTAATTGATTTATTCCAACTAATATTTTGAAATTTCAACATAACATTTCTAGAGTGCCACTCAATAAAGTCTGGTAAATTACTAATAATCTGATTTAAAATTTTATTATATATTTTTTCAGAAATACCATCAGTTAAAGAGTACTTATTATGAACCTGTTTTATTAAAGCAGAGTCCTCTGATATGTATTTTGGATTTGTCATTTGATATTTATTTCTAAAATATCCTATTTTGCCACTTACAGTTATTTCTTTTCCTAAAGGAAGTATTTTTTTTATATATCCTTCGTAACTATTAAAAAAAACACAATCTATATCGCCTGTTTCATCAGTGCACAAAACTCTGTTAGGTAATTTCCTTATACGTGGAAAGTTATATTTTTGTGGGATTATAGTTAATGTTTGTGTTTCACCAATTTTTAAATCTTTTATTTTTGATGACAATCTTCTATCTATATAAGATTTTGGAAGTTTCCAAAGCAAATCAAACAAATTACTAATATTTTTCTTTTTTAATAAATTTTTAGTTTTAGTTCCTACGCCCTTTAAAGAACTTAGGTCTGACAATAAATATTGATAATTTGTTTTATTATTCACTTACAACTAATATATTCTAATTATTATGATCAATATAGATGAATTAAAAAAAAAAATTGTTTACCGATCAAATTATAGGGGCACAAAAGAAATGGATAACCTTTTAGGAGCATTTACAAAAAAATATATAAATAATTTAAATGAAAATGATCTTCTTGATTTAGAAAAACTGCTGAATATTGATGACACTAATTTGTATAATTTTTATAATGGTTTTAAAACTGACTTTGAATTTGAAAATAATAAAATCAACTTATTATATAAAAATTTTAACTATAAACAAAAATGATGGCGGAGAGACTGGGATTCGAACCCAGGAAAGAGTTGCCCCTTTGCCGGTTTTCAAGACCGGTGCTTTCAACCGCTCAGCCATCTCTCCGTGAGCAAGGTTTTATAATTATAATCATTTAATTCAACTATAAAATAGTCTAATAAACTTATTAATTACAACCTTGATGATTTCCTATGAATAAAGAATTTAACAAAGGCTTATTACTTGCTGGGTTTGGATCTTTTTGGTGGGGATTTTTTGGTGTAATTTATTTTAAATATATTGCTTATATTGGATATATCGAATTAGTAGTTCATAGATGTTTATGGACAGCCTTTACATTAATTCTGACTACTTTTTTTTTCTCTAAATGGAATATTTTTTTTAAAATTATTAAAAATAAATCCAATTTATTTTATTTATTGATCTCGGGTTTCTTAATTTTTATAAATTGGGGTGTCTGGATATATGCTATAGCAACAAATAGAATTATCGACGCAAGTTTCGGTTATTTTATAATGCCTATTTTAAGCGTTATGCTTGGTTATGTATTTTTTAAAGAGAAACTTAATAAAAAAAGAGTCTTTTCAATTCTTTTAGTTATCGTATCAATTCTTTATTTAATAATAGTGAGTATTAAATCATTGCCTTGGGTAGGTTTGCTTGTTGCTTTTAGCTGGGGGTTTTACAATCTAGTTAGAAAAAAAATTAATGTTGATACTGATATAGGCCTTCTTATAGAGAGTTTTTTTATATTACCATTTGCACTATTAGCTTTTTATTTTATAGCAAGCAAAGGATATAATGATTTTCAGTTATCTGATCCATCGACGATGCTATTTATTTATCTTGCTGGACCTATGACTGTCATACCTTTATTTTTATATGTTAGGGGAGTTGAACTCTGTGGTTTAGGACCGACTGGCATGATATTTTATATAACTCCTACTTTTCAGTTTTTATTAGGGTATTTTTATTACAACGAACCTTTTTCTATAACAAAATTAGTTAGTTTTATTTTTATTTGGATTGCTGTAATTATATATTTGAAAGATTTACATGAAACTAATTAATTTTTTTTTATTTTTTATATTTATTTCTATTAATTTCTCATTTGCTGATATCAATAAAGAATTTGAAAATTGGAAATTGAATTTTAAAAAAATAGCCTTAGAAAACAATATTTCAGAAAAAACTTTTAATACAGTTATGTCCGATACTAAATTTTTATCAGATGTAATAAAATATGATAGGTACCAACCTGAATTTTATGAGGATACCAAAACTTATATTTCAAAAAGAACATCTTCAAAAAAAGTCTCGTTAGGAAAAAAATTCTATGAAAAAAATTCAACTTTAATAAATACTGTTGAAAACAATTTTAATATAGAGAGAGAATTACTTTTAGCTCTAATGGGAATAGAGACTAATTTTGGAACTTATGTTGGTAAAATGGATATTTTATCATCTTTAGCAACATTAAGTTTTGATAAAAGAAGATCAGAATTTTTTACAAATGAATTGTTAATTCTTTTAAAATTAATAGAAAGCAAACAAATAGATTACAAAACATTATACGGATCTTGGGCAGGAGCTTTTGGCTTTTTTCAGTTTATGCCATCTACAATGAAAAATTATGCAATTGACTATGATAGCAATGGATATATAGATTTAAAAAATAATAATGATGCTTATGCCTCAGCATCAAACTATTTAGATCAAATAGGTTGGAAAAGTGAAAATCCTTGTTTCTATAGAGTTTACTTATCAGACAATATACCAAGTAAATATTTAAATATTTCTGCGAAAAAACTTCATGATAAAAAAAAATTAAAATATTTTAGAAAATATTTCAAAAATAATGATCAAATAGATAACAAGTATAACTCTTTAAAGGTCGCGATTATAACTCCAGATAAAGATATTATACCTGATGCTGAAACTTTAAACCCAGCATACATCGTATTTGATAATTATGAGATAATATTAAAATGGAATAGGTCATTGCGATTTGCTTTGGCTGTTTGTACATTAAAAGATAAATTTAAAAATGAACTTTAAAAAACTAATATTAATTATTTTTATATTTTTTTTATCTGCATGTAACCAACTTGATCAAAATAATAAATCCTTAATTTTTATTAGCGATCAAAAGTATAGCAATTCTGGATTTGCTTTAATTTACGATGATGAATTAAAAAAAGGAAAGAAAATATCTAAAAAAATTAATAATAGATCTCTTTTAATTTTTCATAATAAAATTAAAAAAAATTCATTTGTTAAAATTACCAATCCTGTTAATGATAAATCAATTATAGCAGAAGTGATCTCTAACAATGTAAAATTTTCCTCTTTTTATAATTCTGTAATTACGCAACGAATTGCCGAGGAGCTATCTCTTGATCCCAAAGAACCTTATATTGATCTTATTTTAATCTCAAAAAAATCAACATTTGTTGCTAAAAAAGCAAAGACTTTTGATGAAGAAAAAAATGTAGCTGAAAAAGCTCCAGTTGAAGGAATTGCCATAGATAATCTGGGTGATGAAAAAGATAAAGAAATTAAAATAATAAAACATAAATTTTTATATTCAATAAAAATTGCAGATTTTTATTACAGAGACTCAGCAGAAAATATGGTTAATAGGATAAAAGAGGAGACAAATATAAAAAATT
>CACLRF010000019.1 GCA_902609235.1 uncultured Pelagibacteraceae bacterium | reverse complement strand
TGAAGTAATCAGTGAATACATCCCTCAAGAAGAAATAAAAAATCTTATTCAAGAGGATTTGCCATTTATAAAAGCTGAAAACAAAAGCAAAAATACAACTAAATTTAAATTGCCAGACTTAGATTTATTGAAAACTCCTTCAAAAAAAGAAAGAGAAAATCTTGAAAAAAGTGAAACACAAGATCCTGAATTTTTAGAAAAAATTCTCCTAGATTTTGGTGTTAATGGCAATATCAAGAAAGTAAGCCATGGGCCTGTAGTAACTTTAAATGAATTTGAGCCAGCAGCTGGTGTTAAGGTCTCAAAGATAATTAATTTATCTGATGACATTGCGAGAAATACCAGTTCAGAGTCTGCAAGAATAGCTACAATACCAGGAAGCAATACAGTCGGCATTGAACTTCCAAACAATTTAAGAGAAAATGTTTATTTAAGGGAAATTTTAAACAATCCTGATTTTAAAAAAAGAGACATTAAATTGCCGATCGCATTAGGTAAAAGTATTTCTGGTAAACCTATAGTTGGGGACTTATCATCAATGCCACATTTACTTATCGCTGGTACAACAGGATCAGGTAAATCTATTTGCATCAACACTATTATTTTGTCTCTTCTCTATCGACATACTCCTGAAAAATGTAAATTTATTTTAATAGATCCAAAAATGCTTGAACTTTCAACATATGAAGGAATTCCACATTTATTGTGTCCAGTAATAACAGAAGCTAAAAAAGCTGCATCTGTTCTAGGTTGGGTGGTTAAGGAAATGGAAAGTCGATATAGGCTTATGACTAAAGAAGGAGTCAGAAATATCGATGGCTATAATACAAAACATAAACTTCCAATGCCTTATATAGTTGTTGTAGTTGATGAAATGTCGGATTTAATGTTGGTAGCAGGTAAAGAAATTGAAAACTATATCCAAAAATTATCACAAATGGCAAGAGCAGCGGGGATTCACATCATTATGGCCACTCAAAGACCTAGCGTTGATGTAATTACAGGAACAATTAAAGCAAATTTTCCAACAAGAATATCATTTCAGGTTACTTCAAAAATAGATAGTAGAACAATTTTAGGTGAGCAAGGAGCAGAGCAATTATTAGGAAAAGGAGATATGTTATATATGTCTTCTGCTAATCGAATAGTAAGAATTCATGCTCCTTTCGTTTCAGATGATGAAATTGAACAAATAAACAATTTTTTAAGGTCACAGGCAGAGCCTGATTATGTCGATGAAATTTTAAATTTCGCAGATGAAAAGGAGATAAGTGATAACCAAAATCTAAGTGATAAAGACGAACTCTATCAACAAGCTTTAGAAATTATAAGATCAGAGGGAAAAGCTTCCACTTCTTTTTTACAAAGGAAACTCCAAATTGGTTACAACAGAGCTGCAAGAATTATTGATATGATGGAGTCAGATGGAATTGTGAGTAAAGCTAATCATGTTGGTAAAAGAGACGTTCTCTGATGTTAAGATTTTTTTTGATAATAATCTTCTTTTTTTTAACATTAAATTCTAATGCAGAGATAAAAGAGAAAATTATTCAAAACCTTAAAAATACAAAAAATTTAGATTTTAAATTTGAACAAAACGTTAATGGTAAAATAGAGAATGGTAACTGTACAATAGAATATCCAAAAAAAATATTTTGTGAATATGCAAGAAGTAACAATAAAATTTTAGTTTCGAATGGGAATTCTTTAGTTATTAAAACTATTTCGAGCTATTATAGATATCCTTTAGAAAAAACTCCCTTAAATGTAATTTTGGATAAAAATATTCTAATCAGTAAAATTAAATCTTTAAAAGAAAGAACAATAGATAATAATCTAATTAATTTTACTATTTTTGATAATAATAACGAAATAAGTATATTTTTTGACAAACAAACGTATGATTTAATTGGTTGGCAAAACACAGATATGTATCAAAATTTTAATATCACTTTCCTTTCATCTATTAGAAAAAATAGGGTGCTATCTAAAAACTTATTTAATTTACCGGCTCAAAATTAAATATTTAATATTTCACTTTTAAATATTCTCATGCCTCTTGAAATATAGTTATTCAAAGCATTTTTATGATCTAAAGAACAAGTATGTACCCAAACTCGTTTGGTATTATTTACAAAGGATTTTTTAATAGCTTCTGACAATAAATAAGATCCTAATTTTTTATTTTGATACTCCTCTAAAATTCCAAAATAGGCAATTTCTGTTTCATTATTTTCTGGATGAAAAATTAATTCAAAAAATCCTACTAGATCATCCCTATGTTTTAAAACATATGAATTAACATTTTTAGAGGAAACATAATTAATCCATTTTTCTTCTGACCAAGTAAGTCTATCTACCCACTTGTGATTTTCACCAATATTTTTATAAAAAAATTTATTTAATTGAAAATTAATTGGATCAATTAAACTTAAGGAATAATCTTCAGAGGGTTTGTTTCCTTCGATTAGATCTTGAAGTGAATTAATTTCTAAGTAATTTCTTTTAACTTCTTCTGTCACTCCACCATTTTCCCAATGCGTTCTCCTCCAAATAAATGAAAATGTAAATGAGGCACTTCTTGACCACCGTGATCACTAATGTTTGCTAAAGCTCTATAGCCTTTGCCTACTTCTGTTGAAATACCAAGCTTTTTAGCAACTATATTTATACCTTTTAACAAACCAACCATTTCCTCAGAAGAAGCATTTAAACTAAAATCATCTAGATCAACATATTTTCCTTTAGGGATTACTAGTGCATGAATTTTTTTTTGAGGATTAATGTCATGAAATGATAAAACAAAATCGTCCTCATAAATTTTATTACAAGGGATCTCTCCACGCAAAATTTTTGCAAAAATGTTATTATCGTCGTAACTCATTTTTTTCTTTTTTCTAACTCTGACATTACCTCTTCAAATTTTACATCATTAGCCTCTAAATACATTAGCAAGTGGTAAAATACATCTGCAGCTTCATGAATTTTATTAGAATTTTTTTCTACAGCTTCAATTAATTCATCAACTTCTTCTAAAACTTTTGCTTTACTTAATGATTTATCTGTAAGCAACTTATTAGTATACGAACCTTCAACAGGCGAAGATTTTCTCTCTCGTGCAAGTTTGATTAAGTTTTCTAATGTGTTAAGCATATTAAATTCTAACAGGAATTCCTTTTGAATCCAAATACTCCTTAGCTTCTTTTACCGAATGTTTGCCGTAGTGAAATATTGATGCTGCTAAAACTGCACTTGCATTTCCTAATTTAATTCCGTCTACTAAATGATCTAGATTTCCAACTCCACCTGAAGCAATAACTGGTATATTTACCATAGAAGATATCTTAGACATAAGCTCAATATCATAACCAACTTGAGTACCATCTCTATCCATAGAAGTAACTAGAAGCTCGCCTGCTCCACTATCTTCCATTTTTTTTGCAAATTCTAAAGCATCAACTCCAGTATTGTTTCTTCCGCCATGAGTGAAAATTTCCCATTTATCTCCACTTTTTTTAGCATCTATCGCTACCACAATACATTGTGACCCAAATTTTTTAGAACTTTCTACTACTACTTCTGGGTTTTGAACTGCAGCAGTATTGATTGATACTTTATCTGCACCACAGTTCAGCAGTTTATTGATATCCTCAACACTTCTAACACCACCTCCAACTGTCAGTGGAACAAAGCATTTCTTCGACGTTTTCTTTACTACGTCATAAATAGTATCTCTATTTTCATTTGATGCAGTAATGTCTAAGAAACAAATTTCATCTGCTCCTCCATCAGAATAAATTTTAGCTTGTTCAACAGGATCACCAGCGTCTTTTAAATCAACAAAATTAATACCCTTAACTACACGTCCATTTTTAACATCTAAACAAGGTATTATTCTGTTTTTAAGCATCTAATTCCTTCACTAATTCGTCTAATTTAATATCACCATCATAGATAGCTTTTCCAACTATAATGCCTTCGATTTTATTATTATTTAATTCTTTAGCCTTTTTAATGTCATCAATTGAAGATACTCCACCAGATATAATTACCGGACAATTGGATGTATTAGCAACCCTCACTGTCTCTTCAAAATTAGGACTTTGCTTCATTCCATCCCTGTCTATATCAGTATAAATCAATCTACTTGCACCAAAATCATTTACTTCTTTTAAGTAATCTAAAGTTAGTTGATTAGAATTTTCCTTCCAACCTGAAACCGACAAATAACCATCTTTAGCATCTAATCCTAAAGCAATTTTATTTGGATATTTTTCACAAGCCTCTTTTAAAAAGTTTTTATCTTTTATAGCGGCACTTCCTAAAATAACTTTTTCAACACCAGCATCAGTATATTTCTGAATACTTTCAAGGTTTCTGATACCTCCACCAATTTCAATTTTAAGATCACATTTCGTGACTATTTCTTGAATAATATCTAAATTAACTGTTTTGCCAGTTAAAGCTCCATCTAAATCAACTATATGTAAGTTTTTAAAACCATGTTCCTTATATTTTCCAGCTTGTTCAAGTGGAGACATTTCATATTCAGTTTTATTATCAAAGTCTCCTTTGATTAACCTTACACATTTTCTATCTTTAATATCTATTGCTGGAAATATTTTCATTTATTTTTTATAAATTTATAAAATTATCAATTATTTTAAGTCCAATTTTATCACTCTTTTCAGGGTGAAATTGGGTTCCAAAGATATTTTCTTTTTCAACAGAGCAAACAATATTTGATGAATAATCTGTTGTTGCTGAAGTTACATTTTTATCTTCTGGAACAAATTCATAGCTATGTACAAAATACATATGAGATTTATTCTCTATATCTTTAAAAATCTTACTATCTTTCGTTATATTAATTTCATTCCAACCAATATGAGGAAGTTTGAATTTTCCATTTTGGTTATCTATTTTTGATACTTTTCCTGAGACCCAACCAAGACCTTTGGTTTCAGTTTCTTCGAAACCAACGTCTGCAAACATTTGCAATCCAACACAAATACCAAGAAGTGGTTTTTTATTGTTAATTGCAAACTCATTTAAAGTGTCTACCAGACCACTGATGTTATTTAAGGCATCAACACAACTCTTAAACGAACCCTGCCCTGGTAAAACAACTTTATCTGAAGATTTAATTTTATTTAAATCTGAAGTTACTTCGATATTTACCTTATCTTTAGCAACTTCCTTAAAGGAGTTTATTACCGAGCTTATATTGCCCGAATTATAATCAACAATTGTGACGTTCATTAAACTTATAATGAGCCTTTTGTGGATGGGATACTCTTCTTGTTTCTTGGATCCATCTCCAATGCAGCTCTTAATGATCTTGCTAATGCTTTATAACAAGACTCTATTATGTGGTGACTATTATCACCATAAATATTTTCAACGTGCATTGTAATGCCTGCAGACTGAGAAAATGCCTGGAACCATTCTTTAAATAGTTCCGTGTCCATTTCTCCAAGTTTTTCAACTTTTAATTTTACTTTCCAAATCAAGTAAGGTCTGTTTGAAACATCAATTGCTACTCTTGTTAAAGTTTCATCCATTGGAATAATTGTGTGAGCATATCTTTTTATGCCAACAAATTTTTTTGCCGCTTTTTTTAGAGCCTCTCCAATAGCAATTCCAGTATCTTCTGTTGTGTGGTGAAGATCAATATGAGTATCTCCTTTAGCTTTAACTTTTAAATCAATCAATGAATGCTTTGATAACTGCTCAAGCATGTGATCTAAGAAACCTATACCAGTGTCAATTTGGTACTTACCCTTACCATCAATATTTACTTCAACATTAATACTAGTTTCTTTTGTTTTTCGAGATACTTTTCCTTTTCTAGCCATATATTTTTAATGGTATACATACATAATTCCACTATATCAATATTAGTCTAAACACTTGAAGTATCAAAAATAGTTACCATTTATTAATTATGACAACAATTGTACTAGTTAGAAAAAATAATGAAGTAGTAGTAGCTGGCGATGGACAAGTAAGTATGGGAAATACTGTTGTTAAAAGCACAGCCTCAAAAGTCAGAAAAATTGAAAAAAGAGATGTGGTTGCTGGATTTGCCGGATCCACTGCAGATGCTTTAACTCTATTTGAAAGATTAGAAGGAAAATTAGAAAAACATGCTGGTAATTTATCTAGAGCGGCTGTTGAACTAGCAAAAGACTGGCGAACTGATAAATATTTAAGAAGATTAGAAGCATTGATGGCGGTTGGAGATAAAAATAATAGTTATATAATATCTGGGACTGGAGATGTGCTAGAGCCTGAAGGAGATGTAATTGGTATTGGTTCTGGAGGAAATTATGCCCTAGCAGCTGGAAAGGTTTTAATGGAAGGCAACATGTCTGCAGAGGAAGTTGCCAACAAAGCAATTAAAGTTGCTGCTGATATATGCGTATTCACAAACGATAATGTTAAGATTGAAAAAATATAATGGATAATTCAAACGTAACTCAACTACACCGTAAAGATAAAGACAATAAAGAGAAAGCTTCTTTGGTTAGTTCTTTGTCGCCAAGAGAAATAGTTTCAGAATTAGATAGATTTGTAGTAGGACAAAACAAAGCAAAAAAAGCTGTTGCTGTTGCTTTAAGAAATAGATGGAGACGTCAGGCTCTTAAGGGTGAAATGAAGAATGAAGTTTTACCAAAAAATATTCTAATGATAGGACCGACTGGTGTTGGAAAAACAGAAATTTCAAGAAGACTTTCAAAACTTGCTGAAGCCCCTTTTGTAAAAGTTGAAGCTACGAGATTTACAGAAGTTGGATATGTAGGAAGAGATGTCGAACAAATTGTGAGAGATTTGATTGAGATAGCGATTGCAATGGAAAAAGTAAAAAAACGAAAAGAAGTTTTTGCACAAGCTCAAAAAGCAGCTGAGGAAAAAGTTTTAGATGCTTTGGTTGGAAAAAAAGCGAGTTTAGCAACGAGAGAAAGTTTTAGAAAAAGATTAAGAAATGGTGATTTAGATGATAATGAAATTGAAATAGCTGTGAACGACACTGGATCTGGTGGTGCTTCTTTTGAAATTCCTGGGATGCCTGGTGCAAATGTTGGAATGATTAACATTGGAGAAATGATTGGCAAATCTATGGGTAATAAAGAAAAAAAGAAAAAAATGACTGTAAAAGAGTCTCACGAAATTTTAATTAATGATGAGTCGGATAAATTAATAGAACAAGATAAGATTATTAAAGCAGCTAAACTTTCAACTGAAAACAATGGTATCGTTTTCTTGGATGAAATAGATAAAATTTCAGCAAGAACAGATAGAGTTGGAGGAGATGTTTCAAGAGAAGGTGTACAAAGAGATTTGTTGCCTCTAATTGAAGGTACTACTGTAAACACAAAACATGGTCCAATAAAAACAGATCATATTTTATTTATAGCATCTGGTGCATTTCAGCTAGCAAAACCATCTGATTTGCTTCCTGAATTACAAGGAAGATTACCAATTAGAGTTGAGTTAGAAGCATTAACTAGTGAAGATTTTAAAAGAATTTTAAGAGAGCCAGATTTTAGCTTGATAAAACAATATGTGGCGCTTTTAAAAACTGAAAATGTTGATCTTGAATTTTCTGATGATGGTATAGATGCTATTGCCAATATTGCTTCAGAAGTAAATACTAGTGTGGAAAATATTGGAGCTAGAAGACTACATACTATAATTGAGAAAATATTGGATGAAATTAGCTTCACTGCAACAGACAGAGCAGGTGAAAAAATTATTATCAACAAACAATATATTAATAAAAATTTAGATAATTTAGTAAAAGATACAGATCTATCGAAATTTATTTTGTAAGTTTATTTTTTTTCAGATAAATATAAAAAGCTCCAGTGCCTCCATCCCCAATTTTTGCATCTGTTATTTCATTTATCATGCTCATTAAACTTGCATTATTTGAAATAAATTCAGGAACAGAATATTTTAAAATACCAAGATCTTTTGACACGTAAGGGTCTTTTTCATTTTCTGAGTGAAGTCCTTTTCCTGTAACGATAATTAATTTATTAATGTTTTCTGAAAAAGCTTTATTTATAAAATTTTCTATAGTTTTATTAGCTTCATCTAAAGTATAACCATGCAAATCTATTGATCTTACTTCGAGATTTTTATTTTTTTTATGTTTAAAATCTTTGTTGGGTAGTTTTTCAGTGCTATTTATAAATTTATACCAATCTTTTTTATCTTTGTATGAAATATTATCGTTCAATTATGTTAATATATTAACTAGCTGCCAATTTGGATTTGCTGACGTAGTATCTCTTGAAAAAATCCACGTATCATAAATTTTTTTAATCTTTTCAGGATCTCCAGAAACAATTTTTTTATCTTTATCTCTTATACAAGTTATCACCTCTGCTATAAAATCCACTGTTACGTTTAAAATATTTCCAATTTTTTTATGCTCTTTAATCTCAGCTTTATTAACTCCAATAAATGTTATTTCTGCAAAATGACCCCTTTTTGCTCTTTCTTTCAAAGCATCATCAAATTGATTATATACGTTTTTATTTAAAAGAGGTTTTGCATTTGTGATTTTATTATCATTATCACTGAAATCAGTAATAATTGTTTCATAAGCAATTTTTGCACCTTTTAAAAACTCTTTTTGGGCTTCATCATCAAACTTTTCTTTTGGTTTAGCCGCTTGATCTACCTTTATATTTTTTAAAACCTCTTTAAATTGAGTTGGTGATTTACCCTCGAAACCAGTTCTTTTACCAAGAATTCCTCTCAATCTTAAAAAAATAAAGCCAGCAATCATTGCTAACAAAATGATATCTATGTATTCAAAACTATAATTCATGATTATTGATAGTAATTACTCTGTTGATTAATTTCAACCAGCAATTTAGATTAAGGACAAATGAACTCATTTTTATTAGCAATTATATTGGTTCCAATAATAGAAATTTACCTTTTAATAAAAATTGGATCTGAAATAGGTGCATTATCTACAATTTTATTAATTTTTACTACCGCAGTTGTTGGGGTTTATTATGCTAAATATGAAGGTCTAAACACTCTTAAATCAGGTTTTGCACAACTAAGTAAAAATGAAACTCCTGCGTATGAAGTTATATCGGGGGCAGCAATTGCTTTTGCAGCTTTGTTGTTAATAGTCCCAGGATTTGCAACTGATATTATGGGTTTCTTACTTATTTTTCCTTTGAGCAGAAAATTTATATTTAATTTATTTTCGAAAAAATTTCCCAAAAAAAAACAAGAAAGAAATAATTTTATTGATGGAGAATTTGAAGATATAGAAGATGATAATGACAAAAAAATATAATGTTTTAGGAAAATATATCAAAGATTTATCTAGTGAAACAAAAGATATTGAGACCTATCTATTTGTAAAAAAATATATTTCAAAATATCAATTAAGTATTGATATAACTTCACGTCCATTAAAAAATAGACTTGTAGAAATTAATACTACTTTAAAATTTGAAGACAAAAGTCAAAATGAAAAAAAATCATATTTTGAAATTGTCTTTGCAACAATAATTCAAACAAATGAGGAAATTAAAGAAAAAAAAGATATGGAAAAAATTATTCTTTGTGATGTACAAATTGAAATATACCCTGATTTAGAAAAAGCCTTGCTTAACCTTCTTCATAATTCTGGTTATCCTAATATAAAATTCGACAAAAAAGTTGACTTCGAAAAACTTTATAACGAAAGGCTAAATTAAAAAAAATTCTTTTTTAATTTATTATTTAAATAATTTCTATGGTTTTCTAATTCTGTTACACTTGGTTTTACAACTTTTTTAAAATAAGATATATTTACGTAGTTTTTATTTATAGTATTTTCATTTTGTGTTTTAAAATTTAAAGTTGGTTCTCGCTGATCAATTAAATTTATATAAACTTTAGCTAACAAGTCACAATCAAGCAAAGCTGTATGATTTTTTCTCCTAGAGTTATCAACGCCATATCTTTTACATAAAGCATCAAGATTTACTGAAGAGCCAGGAAATTTATCTCTTGCTAAGATAAGAGTATCTATTACCTCATTTTTGAGGTCTTTTTTACCAACTAAAGCAAGTTCATTATTAAGATGTGAAAGGTCAAATTCAGCGTTATGAATAATTAACCTCTTATTATCAATAAAATTTAAAAACTCTTCTACAATCTCACTGAATTTTTTTTTATCTGACAAAAACTCATCTGTATATCCATGAATGGATAATGCCTTTTCAGACACTTTTCTCTCTGGATTTAAGTAACAATGAAATCTATTGTTGGTTGGAATCAAATCATTTAGCTCTATGCACCCAATTTCTACAATTCTGTGTCCATCTTTAACAGATATTCCTGTGGTCTCTGTATCTAATACTATTTCTTTCATTTAAAAATTTTTCTTAAGATTAATTTTATACTTTTTTTTACAGATTTTTTAGTAAAATCATTTTTAATGATAAAATCAGACTTATTTTTTTTGTAATCAAGTGGAAGTTGAATATTTTTAAATTTTTTTAAGAGCCTGCTATTAAAACCTTTTCTTTTTTTTAGTTTTTTTAAAATTTCTTTTTTATTTGCATGAACGAAAATTAAAATATCTTTCTTATGATTAATTCTATTCTCCAAAAGCAAAGGAATATCTAAAATAACTATTTTTTTTAATTTATTTTTTATTAAAAACAAATTCAATTTTTTTCTAATTTGTGGATGAACAATATTTACTATTTTTTTTAAGTTTGAATTATTTGATAGAATAGCTTCGGAAACTTCTTTTTTTTTTATAGGAAAGGAAAATATATAATTTGGAAGCTTTTTTTTTAATTTTTTAAAAATCTTCCTATCTTTCCTATACAATTTAGACACCTCGTCATCGGCGTTAAACACTGGATGCCCAAATG
>CACLRF010000018.1 GCA_902609235.1 uncultured Pelagibacteraceae bacterium | reverse complement strand
TGACAAGTTTTTATCTCTAGTTTTTTTTTAAGTTGTGGTACTTTCATTTATATAAGGAAATATATGAATATTATTATTTATCTACTGGTAATATTAGTCATTTTATATTTTTTGTTAAGATGGTGGTCAAATATTTCTCCAAAAAAAATGTCAAAAGGTGTAAGGCTGATAACAATTTTATTATTAGCTTTATTAGCAGTTCTATTTGCTATTGGGGGAAAATTTTTACTTACATTGCCATTAACTCTTGCAAGTCTTGCTCTGGTTAAACTTAAAGGTTTGTCGTTGATCCAATTGCTTTCTCTTTATAGGCTTATTCAAACTTTAAGAAGTTCCGGAAGATTTTCTTTTAACCAGCATCAAAACAACAACTCATCTACATTGTCAATATCTGAAGCATATAAGATTTTAAATTTAGATATTAATAATAAACCAACTAAAGAATTGGTGAATAAAGCTTACCAAAAAATCCAAAAAAAAATTCATCCTGATATTTCTCCAGAGACCTCTAGATTATCGGCAATAGTTAATGAAGCTAAAGAGATAGTTCTAAAGGATATTTCTTAATTAATTACTGATAATAGCTTTTCGTAAATCTTATCTGGATTAATTTTATCTTTACCACGAGTATCATGAGAAACTGTTATTTCTCCATCAGGAATTATTGGATACATATTTGTACTGTAAGAACCATAAATTAATGGTGTATCTGCCATCAATGTTATTGTTTTAACTCCTAATGCTGACGATAAATGTGAGAAACTTGTATCATTGCAGATTGCAACATTACAATTTTTAATAATAGGTAAGGTTTCTTTGATATTAAGATTATCTAAAGTAACACATTTTTCTTTAAATTTTGAATTATATAATTCCATTAAAATCTTTTGTTCATCTTCATTTTTACCTGTAGCTAAAAAAAATCTACATTTTTTAAAAGTTTCTAATTTTTCCATTACTTTTAAAAAAGTTTTTGAAGGTATTCTTTTCGTTGGACCTGATCCACCTATACCCAACAAAACATTCATTTCATCATTATTTATATTATATTTATGTATTGATTTTTGAACTAGATCGTTGTCAATTTGAATTTCTGGATTTTCATTTGTTTCAAAATCTAAATATTTTTTAATTAAAACTTTAGCTGGTTCTGTAATGTGTTGATTTTGTTTTTCAAATAACGGGTATTGAAATATTTCTTTAATACCTGCCAATCTACAAATTAAGTTATATCTCAAAGAAGAATTAAATATAAAAACTTTATCAAAATTATATTTTTTTATATCACTCGCTAATTTGAAAAATCCTTTTAAACCATCATGTTTTTGATTTATTTTATTGTCCCTTTCCAAATGAATTATTTCATCAATATAACTTGTATAACTTAAAAATTCACTGGCTCTCGAATTTTCTTTTACAAGTAAACTTACCGGTACCTGAAATTTTTTTGAAATAGATTTAATAAAAGGGAGAAAAATTACTGTATCACCTATGCCCATCTTGTTCTGAATAGCTAATATTTTCATGGTTAATTTATAAACTTTACTAATTAATATTTTTATATAAATTTTTAATATGAGTAAAATTAAAGGCATTTATGCGGCCTCAATGTCGATCTTAAATGACGATTTGACGCTTGATATAAAAAAAACCATTTTGCACGCAGAAATGGTTATTGACAACGGTTGTCATGGAGTGGCTATATTTGGTAGCACTGGACAGGCCCAACTTATACCTGTTTATGAAAAAATTAATTTGTTAAATCATCTGACTTCAAGCAAACACAAAGAAAGGTATATTATTGGTACTGGTTTAAATTCTTTAGGTGAAACAATTAATTTAATGAGAGTTTCTAAATCTTTAGGATTTAATAGATTCTTAATTATGCCTCCTGCTTACTATAAATACGGAGATAAAGAAGTAATGGAATTTTATAGTAAAATAGTTGAGGTAATTTCTGATTGTGAAATAATATTATATAATTTTGAAAAAACTCTGTGGTTATAAGTTCAGTATTGAATGTATTGAAGAGTTAGTAAAAAAATATCCAAAAAATATTATTGGAGTAAAAGATAGTTCTTATAATCTTTTTGAAAATTTAAAAATTGAAAATTTTTCAGTTTTACCAGGGTCAGAATCTAAATTATTTAAAGGACTTCAGTTAGGATGTTCAGGAATTATTACAGCTACATGCAATGCTACTTCTACACTGGCAAGAAAAGTATACGATGATTTTAATGATGGACGAGATCAGACAGTAAACCAAAATCTTTGCGATGTAAGAGCTGAATTTGAAAAATATAATTTGATTTCAGGTTTACATACTTACTTTAGTAAAAAAGAAATATATTATAAAAATCTTTTGCCACCACTTAGTATTTTAAACTCTAAAGAGACATCAGATTTAATCAATAATTTAGAGAAATTAAATTTTTCATTAAACAATACTGAGGCGGCTTAGATGCAATTAGCTAGATTTTTAAATAATGTTTTTAAAAAAGATGGATTTATCTTAATTGATGCTAATTCAAAAAGTTATATTATAGGTAATCCTGAAAGTGAAAACCCTCTTAAACTTAAAATATTAAATAAAAACCTCCATTACAAATTATTATTTCATCCTGATTTATATTTTGGAGAAGCTTACACTGACGGAGAAATAATTATAGAAAATGGAACATTGACAGATTTTTTAGATCTTTCTTTAATGAATTTTGGTAGGGGTGAGATAAATTTTTTTAGTTCTTTAATCAATAAGTTAAGAGGTACTTATAGATATTTCACTAATTTCAATTTTATAAAAAAATCTAAGATGAACGTTTCACATCATTATGATATTTCGGATGATCTTTATGATCTATTTTTAGATCCTAAAAGACAATATTCATGTGCCTACTTTAAAAATGAAACGGACACGCTTGAAACAGCACAAAATAATAAAATCCAACATTTAATTAAAAAACTTAATATAAAACCAAATCAAAAAGTTTTAGATATCGGATGTGGATGGGGATCATTGGCAATTGATATAGCAAAAAGCGCAAATTGCGAAGTGACGGGAATTACTCTTTCTAAGAATCAATTTGATTATTGTAAAAAAAGAGCAAAAGAACTTAATTTAGAAAATCAATTGAATTTTAAATTAATAGATTATAGAGAGCTAGATGAAAAATTTGATAGAATAGTCAGTGTTGGAATGTTTGAGCATGTAGGAAGAAAATTTTATAGAAAATTCTTTTCACAAATCGAAAAACTTTTGAAAGATGACGGGGTATCTTTAATTCATACAATAGGATCAGTGAATCCTCCAAGAGATCCACACCCCTGGATTACAAAATATATTTTTCCTGGTGGATATACACCAAGCTTGAGCGAGGTAAGTCCTCACATAGAAAAGTCTGGATTAATTGTTGCAGATATTGAGGTTTTAAGGCTTCATTACATGCACACTTTAAGACATTGGAAAGAAAATTGTCTTAAAAACAAAGAAAAAATAATTCAAATGTTTGATGAAAGGTTTTTTAGAATGTGGGAATTTTATCTTGCAGGTTGTGAGATGGCATTTAAATGGGGCGATCAAGTTGTATATCAATTTCAATTAACAAAAAATTATTCTTCAACACCAGTTACAAGAGACTATATTTATCAATAAATTATTGATAGATATGAATTTCCTTAAATGAAAAAAAAGAAAAAAAAAACAAAAAAAAATTTTTCCAAAAAAAAAAAAAAACCTAAAAAAGCTTTAAAACAGATCAAGAGAAGCAATATTAAAAAAGCAAAAGTATTACAAAAAAAAACTTCCAAAAAAAGAAAAATTAAAAATACGAAAAAAATAACAAAAAAATATAAATCTATTGTATCAAAACAGTCTGGTTTTCTTTTAAAGGTAGTAAATATTCAAAATTCCCTTAAACCTGAATTTAAGTTTAAATTTAATTTTGGTTTTGAAAAATATATTCAAGCATTTTTTGATAAAATAGCAGATACAATCTCACAATATAAAATTCTTAAAAAAGATGAGGCAAGAAGATTAAAATTAGAAAAACAAGAAAAAGAAAGGTTAGATAAGATTGAAATTGCGAAAGAAAAACAAAAAGAAGCTGAATTAAAAGTTAAATTAAAAGAACAAACTTTAAAAGATGAAATTAGATTAGAAAAAAAAAGGACAAAGGAAATAAAACTTTTCTTGAGAAAAGAACAAGCTCTTTTAAGAATTGAACAAGCAGAAAAACAAAAGCAATTTTTACAACAATTAAAATTAGATAAACAAATTGAAAAATTTAGAATTAGAGAAGTTAAAGAATTAGAGAAATTAGAAAAAATTTCCTTAAAAGAAAAGAGAGAGGATTATGCTGGGTTACAACAAAGAATAGAAAAACTTAAAGAAAAATATAGAATTATAAGAGATCAAAAAATTAGGGAAAGAGTAGAGGCTTTAGGAGTAAAAATTCAAGGAGATGAGGATAGAGAAACACTTTTACAAAAAGAAAAAGAATACACTATAGCTAGACAAAAAATTGAGTTTGCACTCGAAAGTTTTTACAGAAGTGCAAGCAGTTTAGTATTTCAACTAAATAAAAGACATATAACAAGGCATATGTCTATCTTTAGATGCATAGACAGAAGGTTTGAAACAGGAGAGATATTTGTCAAATGGGATGAAGCTTCAGATGATGAATGGCTTTTATTAATTTATATAAAAAATAATTCGCCTGATGAAGGAATAGTTATTGAAGACAAAACCAATCCAGAAAAAAATATTTCTCATGAATTTAAAAATAATGAAATATTTAAGGCTTCAGATACTATGGTTGACGCACTTACTCAACTAATTGGAAGAAAAAGAGCCAAAAATATCAATTAAATTATCTTAAATAATTAAGTATCATTTAGAATGTTATTTTCATCTACATTAATGATAATTTTATATTTAATATTTAGATATGTTATTGCATGGATAAGATATTTTAACAGCCTTGATTCTAGATTAGGTCAGTCTACCTGGCGGTGGAGTTATGATTATCCAGTTATAGGTGAAAGAGATATCTCTGATCTTGATGATAAAACTTTTGTCAGACTGAGAAGAAAAAGAAATAGAGTTATAACTTTAATGTATTCAATTTTATTAATAATGTTTTTGTTATCTATGTCTTTACTTAGTGAATTTTTAATATTTTTATTAACTTAGTTTTTAAGTTGCTTTTTATTTTTTAAGTATAAAAAAAAGGCAATCATTTCATACCCATATTTAAAGATTGTGAAAATTATTGGTAATTTAAAAAATTTATATAAAAATTTATATTTTGGAATTTTTTTCCAAACGTAAAGAAAAGCCTCTGCGCCCTGAATAATTTTACCATTCTCTTTGACATGTAATCTTCTTAATAATTCTTTATCATTTCTAGATGTTTCTATTTCAGCATCTAAATTATTAGTTATATCTATCCAGTCAATATCTTTGATATTTTCTTTTTTATATAAATTAATTTCTGATCTACAGATTTTGCAAGAATTATTGAAATATACTTTCATTTAATAATAATTAACTTTTAGAAAGAAATTGTACATGCGTAAAATGATCAGTTGAAAATTATGAACAAACCATTATTTAAAGTGAATGAGTAATTTCTTTAATAAATCTGATTTAACGAGACAGGATGCAGATAAATTAGTATCTGAAACATTAAAAAATTGTGATGATGGCGAGCTTTATTTAGAAGAGTCTAAATCAGAGTCGATTTTGTTAGATGACAACAAAATAAAAAGCTCAAACTATAGTTCTGATTTAGGATTTGGTTTCAGAGCTATTTCAAACGAGGTTGTTGCTTATTCATATTCAAACGAAATATCAAAAGATTCATTAAAAAATTCTTCAGAAAATCTTAAATCAACTCTTAAATCAATTAAAGGTACATATAATCACGAAATTCCAAAATCTAATAAAAAATTCTATAAAGACATTAATCCAATTGAACAAAAAACTTTAGACTCGAAATTAGAAGTTTTAAATAAAGTAAATGAATTTTTAAGAAAAAAAGATGGATCGGTAAAACAAGTGACCGCAAGTTTTGCTGGTGAGCAAAAATCAATTGAGATTATTAGATCAGGTGGAGAGTCGCTTACTGATGTACGCCCATTAATTAGATTTAACGTCTCTGTAATGTTAGAAAAAAATGGAAGAAAAGAAACAGGTGTATATGGAATTGGTGGAAGACAATCTTATGATGATTATTTAAACAATGATAATTGGAAAAATGTTTGTGAAGAGGCTTTTAGAATAGCATCAATAAATTTAGAGAGTAAACCGGCACCTGCTGGTGAGATGAAAGTAGTCCTAGGACCTGGTTGGCCTGCTATTTTAATTCATGAAGCAATTGGTCATGGTCTAGAAGGAGATTTTAATAGAAAAAAAACATCAGCATTTCATAATCTTATGGGTGAAAAAGTTGCAAGTGAGGGAGTAACAATTGTTGACGATGGTACGATAGATAATAGAAGAGGTAGTTTAACAATTGATGACGAGGGAACACCGACTGAGAGAACAGTTTTAATTGAAAATGGTATTCTTAAAAATTTTATGCAAGACAGGCATAATGCAAGATTAATGAATACAAGATCTACTGGATCTGGAAGAAGAGAAAATTATAGACATATTGTTTTGCCAAGAATGAGAAATACAATGATGCTAAGTGGCAATCAAACTCAAGATGAAATGATCAAATCTGTTGATAAAGGAATTTTTGCAGTAAGTTTTGGAGGTGGCCAGGTAGATATTACATCTGGAAAATTTGTATTTAATTGCACTGAAGCTTACGAAATAAATAATGGTCAAATCGGATCTCCAATCAAAGGTGCAACATTAATTGGTGATGGACCATCAATACTTAAAGAAGTATCGATGGTAGGAAATGATATGATGTTGGATCCAGGTATAGGTACTTGCGGGAAAGCTGGGCAAGGAGTTCCTGTGGGAGTCGCTCAACCTTCAATTTTAATTAATAAAATGACGGTTGGAGGAACAAAACTTTAAAAAATATTATGGTTAAGGATCAAGAATTTCTAAAATCGAAAGCTTCATACTGCTTAGATTTAGCAAAAAAAATGGGAGCAACTGATGCAAGTGTTACAGTTGGTCACTCAATTTCAGAAACTGTTAATTTTAGAAATAAGTCCCTAGAAGCCTCAGATAGATCTGATGGACTAGCATTAAGTATAGAAACATACTTAGGCAAAAAAAGATCATCTATTTCATCTTCAAACTTATTAGATAAAAATATAAAAACTTTAATTGAAAAGTGTTTTGAAACCACAAAAATTACTCCAGAGGATGAATTTAACTCTTTGCCTGATAAGAATTTATTAGCAAAAAAAATTAGTAATCTTAATTTGTATGATGAAACAAGATTCGAAAACGATAAAAAAATAAAATACCTTAAAGATTTAGAGGAATCTGCTTCATCATATAATCAAATAGTAAATACAGAGTCTAGCTTCACTGAAAATAAATCAAACTTTATTCTAGCTAATAGTAACGGTTTTTGTGACGGTTATAAAACTTCTTCTTTTACTACTTCTTGCGTAACAGTTGCAAAAGATGAAAATAGCATGGAAAGAGACTATGAATTTTCTAGCAAACGTCATTTGTCTGATATTAAGCAAGCATCAGATCTTGGAAATAAAGCTGCCGAGCAAACTATCAGAAAATTGAGCCCTAACAAAATTGGAAGCGAGAAGATAAGCATAATTTTTGATAAAAAAATTTCAAAAGGAATGTTAAGTGTTTTTGCAAGCGCAATATCTGCATCTGCAATTGCAAGAGGCACTTCATTTTTAAAGGATCAAATTGATCAACAGGTTTTTGCCAATTCTATAAATGTAATTGATAAACCAGATATAATTAAAGGAATGGGTTCTCAAAATTTTGATTCAGAGGGCGTAAACTCTAAAACATTACAACTTATAGAGAATGGGATACTTAAAAATTACCTTGTCGACACTTACAATGGAAAAAAATTAAATTTAAAATCAAATGGAAGAAGTGGCGGAACCACGAATTTATATTTTGAAAATGGAAATATAAGCTACGAAGACCTTCTAAAAAAAAATTCAAAAAGTCTTTACATTACTGAAACTATTGGTCACGGATCTAATCTTGTAACAGGAGATTATTCAGTAGGGGCGACTGGTTTTTTGGTTGAAGACGGAGAATTTAAATATCCTGTTAATGAAATAACAATTGCTGGTAATTTTAAGGATATGTTTAAAAATATAACTTTAGCTAATGATTTAGAATTCGAATATTCAGTTAATTCACCAACTATGATGATAGAAGGTATGACTGTTGCAGGAAAATGAGCAGTTATTGTATAATTGGCTCTGGAATTTCAGGAGCGACAATAGCTAATCTTTTAAGCAAAAAAAATTCTGTACATATTTATGATAAAGCTCGAGGTCCAGGTGGCAGATCTTCCTTTAAAAGATTGAACAAGTCTAAAGGATTTGACCACGGGGCTCAATATATTTCTCCAAAATCAATCCAATTTAAGAAATTTATTACAAATTTACGTAAAAAAAAAATTCTAAAAAGATGGAGTGGCAAACATATTTTTTTAAATAAATTAAAAAAAGAAAATAAAAATCATATTAAAATAATTGGTTACAAAGGTAATAATGATATCAGCAAACATTTGATAAAGAATATAAAATGTAACTTTCAAAGCGAGTTAGAGAAGATTCAATTTATAAATAATAAATGGAAATTAGATTTTAATAATAACCAAATAAAATATTATGATAAATTAATATTAACTTGTCCATTCCCACAATTAAAAAAATTATCAAAAAAATTTATAGAAGATCCATTCATCAAACAAAAAATTAAAATGGATGCAAATATTACAGTCATGATCGAAATTAAAAAAACAAATAAAAACATATCGAGTTATTTGTTTGACGACAAAATTTTAGGATGGGCCGCTAAAGAAAATAGTAAAAAAAGATTTAAAAGTAATAATGATTTATGGACTTTGCAAAGCACAAATCTGTGGGCAAACAAAAAAATAAATAAAAATAGAGAAAATAAAGAAAAAAACTCAAAGATTTTGATCGATCGATTTTTTAAACTTACTGGAATTAAAAAAACAAAAATATTAACTTCTTTAAATCATGGTTGGAAATATTCTTCAAATTCTAGATCCTTAAAAGTTAAAAGTTATTGGAATAATAAACTAAATTTAGGTGTTTGTGCAGATTGGTTTGTGGGTCCTAGAGTAGAGGCTGGATGGATAAGTGCAAATGATCTTTATAAAAAAATAAATAAATAATTTTATTCAAGATTTTTTAAACGATATTCCCAATTTCCCATTCTCTTGTATGTAACTTTGATTATAACCAAAGTTTTTTTATCAAGCCAAATATCAAAATTTAATTTTTTATCTTCAGGAAGAGATGTATCTTTAGATGTAAGTTTGAAATGATCCGTTTCGTATTGTTTTCCATTAATAGAAACATTTTCCTTGCCAATAAATGTAACTATTTGGTCTTTTATACTTCCAGAAATAGGACTTATTTGACTTTCTGCTTGTAAAATTTTATGACTCCACCAGTTTCCAATAATATTTTTTACAGAAGCATCACCTGAGTATGAAGACCCTTTGATATCAAATTTCTTATTATTTTTATTCAGTTTTAAGTTTACAAATTTTTCTTTTTTATTTTGAAGTGTCTTTGATTGAAAAGATATTAAATTATCTTTTAAATAAATTTCTTCCCCATATCCCTCTACTTTAAATATTGTTGCAGATAGAAGTTTTACCTCAAATTTATATGGATTCTTTACTATCGTTTTTTCACCATCTCTTTTAAAATAATAATTGTTATACCCAATTACTTCATCATTTCTCAAGATCTCCATTTCTATTTTGTCAAATTTGTTATAATGACCAATATGGGCTAAAGAAATTGATGAGAAAAATACAACAAGCAAAATAACTATAAACTTTTTCATTTGCTGGTTACAATATTAAAATTTTTCATTAATAGATATAGTTTATTATAATTATGTTTTTAAAAATAAAAAAAATTCCAAAAGTAAAATGGAGCTCAGAAAAGCCATTTAATTTTAAACCAAAGTTTTCTACATTTTTTTTCTTATGTTTTGGTTTGTCTTTATTTGGATTTGGTGAAGGAATGTTAATTGTTTCATTCACAGGAGCCTCTCCTTGGAGTGTTTTAGCACAAGGTATTTCTTTAAATGTTAATTTAAGTATTGGAACTATCACATTATTAATAAGTTTTGCTGTTTTAATTTTATGGATACCTCTAGGTCAAAAACCAGGGATGGGTACAATATTTAATGCTCTGATAATTGCAATTATGATTGATCTTTGTGTCAAGTATGTTCCAACACCATCAAATTATATTCATCAATTATTATTATCTGTAATTTCTGTTATCATGGTTGGAATAGGTGGTGGTATATACTTAGTATCAAATTTAGGAGCCGGTCCTAGAGATGGATTAATGATAGGATTACAAAAACTAACTAATTTTCCTATAGCTGTTGTAAGAGCAACATTAGAAATTTCAGTTGTTAGTATTGGATGGTATTTAGGAGGAAAAGTAGGGATTGGAACATTATTTTTTGCATTTGGCATAGGCCCTTGTGTTGCGTTAGGACTTTATTTAGTTGATAAAACTTTTGATTAGGCTGCAGCCGTAGATTTTTCGCTTTTTTTTCTTTCGTGTGGATCAAGAATTGCTTTTCTCAATCTACAAGAGTCTGGAGTTATCTCTAAAGCTTCATCAGTATTTAGCATACTTAATTGTTCAGCAATAGACATTGTCCTGACGGGTGTGAGTACTACATTTTCATCAGTTCCTTGAGTTCTCATATTTGTTAACTTTTTACCTTTCATAACATTGATTATCATGTCACCTGGTTTAGGTGAAAGACCAACTATCATTCCAGGATAAACAGCATCATTGTGAGTTACAAACATTTCTCCTCTTGCTTGTAGGTTAAATATCGCGAATGCAACTGCTTTTCCTTGTTCCATGGAAATTAAGGCTCCATTTCTTCTACCTTCCATTTCTCCTTCAAAAGGACCATAGCTATTGAATATTCTGTTGATCACTCCATTTCCTTTTGTAAGTGTAAGAAACCTGCTTGTGTACCCTATTAAGCCTCTAGTAGGTGCATGAAAAATTAATCTTTTTTTATTAGTTCCAGTATCTTTTAATTCTATAAGTTTACCTTTTCTTCTATTCATAGAATCTATCACTTTTGATGAATGTTCTTCATCAAGATCCATAGTAACTTCCTCAATTGGTTCAAGTTTATTTTCACTTTCGTCGGTTTTGTATAAAACTTTTGGAGGGCTTACTGTCATTTCAAATCCCTCTCTTCTCATTTGAGTTAGAAGAATTTCTAACATTAACTCACCTCTACCGCTTACAACAAAAGAGTCTTTACCTTCGTTTTCTGAAAAAGTAATTCCAACATTATTTTGTGCCTCTTGAACTAATCTATTTCTTATTTGGGTGCTGGTTAATTTTTTACCTTCAGTTCCAGCTAAAGGTGAAGTATTTACAGTAATTGTAATTGACATTGTAGGAGGATCTATCGGAGTAGCAGTGATCGGTTCATTTACCTCTAAGTCACATATTGTATCAGCAACGTTTGCTTTTTCTAATCCAGCAACAACCACAATATCTCCAGCCTCGCCAACATCTATTGGAACTTTTTTTGTTCCTTCATATCTAAAAATTTTTGTTAATTTTCCTTCATCAACCTTTTCACCATTTAAATTGATTGCTTTAATAGATTGATTAGCTCTGGCAGTCCCTTGTGTAATTTTTCCAACCAAACTTCTTCCTAAAAAGCTATCTGCATAAAGTAGCGTTGACAACATTGCGAAAGGTTTAGTTTTATCAAGCTCAGCAGGTTTTACATGATCAATAATTAAATCTAACAAAGGATTTAAATTTTCTCTTGGACCATCAACTTCATAATCTGCCCAACCCGATCTTCCACTTGCATAAAGAACTGGAAAATCTAATTGTTCTTCATTTGCATCTAAGCTTACAAATAAATCAAATGTTTCATCTAAAACTTCATTAGCTCTTTGATCAGCTTTATCTAATTTATTAATTACAACAATAGGTTTTAACCCTTGTTTAAGTGCTTTTGATAATACAAATTTTGTTTGAGGCATAACACCTTCTGCAGAATCAATTAACAACAACGCTCCATCTGCCATACTTAAAACTCTTTCAACTTCAGCCGCAAAATCTCTGTGGCCTGGAGTATCGATTATATTTATTCTTGAGTTATTCCAATTAATTGAAGCAGGTTTAGCTAAAATTGTAATTCCTCTTTCTTTTTCAAGCTCACCTGAATCCATTAATCTTTCATCAACAACCTCATTATCTCTAAATGAACCACTTTGTTTCATTAAA
>CACLRF010000017.1 GCA_902609235.1 uncultured Pelagibacteraceae bacterium | reverse complement strand
TTGTAGTTGGATTAAAGATTTAATACCTCGAACAAATATTAAAACGCTTCAATTAAATGAAGATTGTGAATGGCTAATTGTTGGTGCGGGATATACTGGATTATCAGCAGCAAGAAAATTGGGTCAATTGTATCCAAATCAAAAAATTTTATTAATTGATGCACAATTAGCTGGTGAAGGGGCAAGCAGTAGAAATTCAGGATATTTAGTTGATACTACTCTTAATGATGGTTTCACCTCTAATAAAGAACTAGAGAGTTATAAAAAAAAAACTGATATTTATGAACTTGGTATTGATACTGTCAAAAAATTTATCAATGAATATCAAGTCGATTGTGATTGGAATGAATGTGGGAAATATTTTGCTTCATCAAAAATCGAGGATGAAAAAATATTAATAAACTTCTCAGAAACATTATTTAAATTAGGTTTTGAACATAAAATACTTCGTAATCAAGAATTGACAAAAAAGTTAGGAACTAGTTTCTATAATATTGCACTTTATACCAAAGGTGGAATTTTATTGCATCCTGGAAAATTAGTTAGAGCAATGATTGATGTGTTACCAAAAAATGTTTCTTTATATGAAAATTCAAATCTATTAGATTGGAATAAAAAAAAAGATTTTATTTCATGTGACTTTGAAAATGCAACAATTAATACTAAAAAGATTATTTTCGCTACAAATGGTTTTTTGAAATCTTTAGGGATTAAATCAAACTATAATTTTCCAATTACATTAACAGCTAGCATGACAAGAACGCTTACAAGTGAAGAATTTAAATCTATTAGTGAACCAAAAGAGTGGGGTGTATTACCCGTAAGACCAATGGGTGCCACTGTCAGAATGACTAAAGATAAGAGAATTTTGATAAGAAATACTGCAGAAGTTCACGATCCTTTTAAAATGTCAAACTCAGATTTATATAAAAGATCTATTTATCAAAAAATTGGAATTAAAAAAAGATTTCCTCAATTACCAGATGATATCATTCAATCCTCATGGTCTGGCATTGTCTCTAGATCGAGAAATAGTTCTCAAATATTTGAAAAAATCGATGAAAATGTTTTTGCAGCAGGTTGTTATAATGGTTCAGGTATTGGTGTTGGAACATTATTTGGCGAACAAATTGCAATTAAAGCAAGTAATGAAAGCTCTAATGAAATTGATATAATTGAAAATAGAAATAAACCTACTTGGTTGCCTCCACAACCATTTTTAAATTTTGGGGTTAAAACTCGATTAATGTATGAACGGATAAGAGCTTCTAAAGATATTTAGATTTATAATTTGATAGGGATAATTCAATTTTTTCTAAAAATTATATATCCCCATTTTTTGTCAACAATAGTGCCTTCTACTCCAAATACACAAGGTGTTTTAATGGCCCAACACCCACTATAATCTGTCGGGACATAAAGATTAGTTTTATGTTCTAACTCAAATTTATTAAAATTTTGTTGAGGACTAAAAAATAAAGGAAAATTATTTTCTTTAACAATAAGATGTTCTTCCTTAATTCTTTCTATATTTCGAAAACAAAAAATAATTAATGAAATGCAAATTAAAGAAATAATTACTTTTTTCTTTTTTATAAAAAAAATTTTCTTTTTACTGAGATAATAACAAACTGGGATAAATACAATTATACAAAATAAATAATAACCCCCATATCTTAGCGCTGGATGATTATAGAACCATTCAAAAAACAAAATTAGGGTTATAAGAAAAAGAACTAGAAGGCTTTTACCCCCCTTTTTATTTGAATTATTAGGACCTCTAAATAAAACTAAAAATATAACAATTGTAGCAATTAATCCTGCAATTAATTCTTTAAATTTATATAAAAAATACCTCTCATACCAGTTTGAAACCCAATTAAATCCTTTTATATATTCCTCTGGATTTTCAACTCTGTAAGTGCTTGATGCACCTGACTTAGACCATTGTTGATACCAATTATACATCTTTTCTACATGATCTTTTTCTAAAGCCCAACTTAATTGATTGCTTAGGCAAGTTGATTGAACTGGGTAGATTGCGCATCCAGTATAAGCAATATTAATAGACATTAGTAAAAGGATTGTAACTGTTGAAAAGACAAAAGTTTTACTAAAGATAACAAGATTAAAAATTTTTTTAAAATCATATAAAAATAGAAACGAAATTAGAAAAAGAAAATTGAGTATAAAAAATGCTTTTAATGTTACTGTATATGTAATGAGCAAGATAATCACTAATAAATTCGATTTAAATAAATCATTTTTAATATTAATTTGTAAAGTCGAATAAATTAATGGAAAAATAGTCATTAGAATCATTTGACTTGATAGGTCGGTCCCATAGCCACCAATTCTACTAAATTTAATATTTATAAATAAGATCAAAAGTAAATAAAAAAAATATTCAAATGTTAATTTTTTAACTTTTTTAAATAATAAAAAATCTATAATTAAATAATTAACAAAAACTAAAGTAAACCAACCCAAGGAATGAAATAAGTAATACTTAATGTAAGGCAAAAAAATTATTGAATTAAAAAAAAATAATGATGAGTGATGTTTATATCCGTGTCCAAATTGGCCTAACCCTATAAAAATCTTGTGTTCCGTTAGTCCTAAAGAATATGTTAAGTGATAATAATTAAAATCATCATGATTTCTGATGATTAGTAAACCAATAAATAATATTGAAAAAAGTATTAGGAATTTTTTTATATCTTTAAAAGAAAATTTTTTTTTAAAGAAAAATACAAATGAAGAAATCCCTATTAAATGAACAATTATGTTATGGACATGTCCATGCTTTGTAAAAAAAATTGTTAAGTAAGAAATAAAGGTTAAAAATAAAATTCCCAATAACCCTTGATAACCAAGATTGTAGGACAATAAATCTTTATGAATAATTCTGGATAATAAAAAACCATAACCTAAAATAGAAAATGATAGTATTAAAGCAGAAAAATATAAAAGAAAATAATTAGTAATCATTAATTTAGCAAATATTTTATAAAGTAATTAAATCCAACTTTTGCTTACCCAATCTTTCGTTACCATTTTCTGTAACTAAATAAGTTTCACCTAAATTCATTGCTAAATTAGTATCTGAATCCATCAAAATCATGTGCATAAAGAAGACGTTCCCTGGACTTAAAACATATGGATTGCCGGTGTATAACATAGGCCAGTCCATCCAATTAGGTGAAAATGTTGAACCTAAAGAATATCCACAAGCATTCATTCTCGCTTTATTAAATCCCAAATAATCAAAAGTTTTTGCATGAACATCAAAAACTTCTCCTGCAGTTTTACCTGGAACCAAGGTTTTTACACAATTAGTTAATGCTTCAATACAAGCCTCATGCATTTTTACGTGTTTAGGGTCAGCTTTGCCTATAGGAATAGTTCTAAACATTGCAGAGTGATAATGTTTAAAAGTGCCAGCCCATTCTAGACTTATTTGATCATTATTTGATAAATTTCTTTTTTCAGCTTGATACCTACAAAGTAGAGCGTTATCTCCTGATCCAATAATATATTCATTAGCAGGATAATCACCACCACCTTCAAGAACAGCTCTTTGCATTTCAGCTAAAATTTTTGCCTCACTAGCACCAGCTTTAGAATATTTCCATGCTTCATCTAAAGCTCTATCTGCAAGTTCAGCTGCTTGTTTCACATAAACTAATTCCTCATTTGATTTAATAACTCTTAATTTTGTTATCAACTCAGATTGATCTTCTAATTTACAATAATTTTCTAAGGTTTTATTCAATCTTAAAGCATTACGACCTGTCATACCGTAAGCTTCATATTCAACACCAATTTTTTTATTTTTTAAATCAAATTCCTCTAAAATAATTTTAAGATCATCAGTTGGATTTATCCCTTCTTTATCAACCCAAATTCTTATATCTTGAATATTGGACGTGTTTTGAGCCTGTCTTAAATCAGGTGCACGAGTTAATAAAACTATATTTCCTTTTTGGTCTAAGACTAAAGTTTGAAAAAAAACATAACCAAATGTATCGTAACCCGTAAGCCAATACATTGACTCTTGTTTAAACATTAATAGAGCATCTAAATTTTGCTCTTTCATTGATTTCAAAACATCTTCTTTTCTTTTAGAAAATTCTTCTTTACTAAAATGAAGTGCCATTAAGAAATAATTGCTTTTACGGATCCTAATTTATCAATTTTACCAGTATATAAACCTTTACCAAGAATAGGTACTACACCAACTGTAGAACCAGTAAAGACATAGAAATTTTTACCTAAATTAACTTTGTCTTTTTTAACTTTATTTAAAACAAATCTTAAAGAATTAAGTGGGTTAATGTATACAGTATTTGTATTTCCAAATACATTTTGCTTAACTTTTTTATTTGAAATGTTTGATAATAAATTTCCAATATTAATTTTTTTATATTTTTTCTTTCGACCAATGAAGAACTTAACATTACCACCAAAATCACTACTTAAATCTCCAAAAGATGTAATCCCCCTTTTTTTTTGTCTATAGCCAACAACCTCTATACATGGAGCCATATGAGTTATAAATTTTGTTATGTTTTTGCTTGTAATTAATCCCTTAAAAGAAAAAAAAGATTTTTTAATTAAATAACAAACTTCAAGCTCAATTCCTAAAGTTGATTTATTTATTTTTACACGTTTGCCACTTTTTAAAAGATTTCTTTTATAGACTGATGCATAAAAAGGTTCTTTTTCTTTTAATTTTTTTAATAGAGGAATACCGGTTCCTCCAGCTTTATATCCTATTACTGGTTCTGTGATTTTACTTTCACATAATTTTCGAAATTTATCAGCATTTGTAAGTTTTTTTGTAAATCTTTTTGGTATAGCTGAAATAATCTTGTTTTTTAGAAAAGCGTTAACTAATTTATCAGAAAGTTTATCTTTTAATATTTTTTTCATTTAACTTTATTATTTTAATACAGACATAGGATCAAGTCTTGTTTGAAACCAATTAATTCTAAAATCTAAGTGTGGTCCAGTTGATCTTCCAGTAGATCCTACGGTTCCTATTATATCTCCTTGATTAATTTGATCGCCAACTGCGACTAATACATTTTCTAAGTGAGAATATATTGTTGATATCCCGTGACCATGATCCATTATAACTGTACCTCCTGTATAATATAAATCATCTTCAGCCATAGTAACAATACCCGAACCAGAAGATTTAATCATCGTTCCTTGTTTAGCTGCAATGTCTATTCCATAGTGAGGCCATCTTGGTTTACCATTTAAAATTCTTTGACTACCATAAACACCGCTGATTATACCTTCAACTGGCATAATAAATTTTTCTTTAAAAAATTGTAGATCAGAGTTTATTGCTCTTGCTTCTCCAATTGCATTATTTTCTTTTTTAATTCTTTTATAAACAGACTCAGGCGGGGTTACTTTACTTTCTGCCAAACCGTCTATTCTTTGTATATTGTATTTCCGCTTTAAAACTTTTTTTGTAGTTAATGATTTTTTTTCATTAATAATTTTTGTAAACTTTAGGTCATATTTTTGATCTCGATCTATACCAAAAACAAAAAAACCATCTTTTGAAACCTTTACCTCTTTTTTTCCAACCAAAATTTTAGCGTCAGGATTAGTTTTACCTAATATAAAATGACCTTGCAAAAATTTACCTTGAAATTCAATAGCTTTTACTGGAGATATAAAAATTAAAAAAATAAAAAAAAATCTATAAATTATTGAGCTGTCCATCCACCATCTATAATTATTGATGTTCCAGTTATCATTGAAGATGCTGATGATGCTAAAAAACATACTGTTGTAGCAACATCACTTTCGGTAGCCGCTTTTCCCATTGGGATATTCCCTAGTGCTAATTTTTTAAATTTTTTGTTTTTAAAAAAGTTTTTAACCATTGGTGTTTCAACGAAAGTAGGTGCTACTGTATTTACTCTGATATTTTTTTTAGCTAACTCAACACCCATACCTTTAGTCAATCCTTCAATCCCAAATTTTGTCATGTTGTAAACATTTCTACCTCCCATGCCTACATGACCAAGTTGTGATGACATATTTATAATTGAACCGGTTCTTTTTTTATTTTTAAGCATCTTTTTTACAACAAGTTGTGCTACGTTAAATGCTGCCTTAAGATTTAAATCCACAAGATAATTCATGCTTTTTTGTTTGATTTTTTCAAAGGGCTCTGGAATATTAGTTCCTGCATTGTTAACCAAAACATCAATAATTTTAATTTTTTCTAATTTTTGTCTTAAATCTTCATAATTCATTACATCACAGGAAATTTTAATAACTTTACCTTTAAATTTTTTAATATCTTTTTCTAATTTATTTAGATCTGAAGAAGTTCTACTTAAAGCTATAACTGTTGCACCTGCTTCAGCTAATGCAATAGAACAAGCTCTTCCCAATCCTTTACCTGCACCAGTGACTAAAGCATATTTGTTTTTAAGATTTATTTTTTGAAGATACATTAAAAGAATAATATTTTAATATCTGTGTAAATCAACTCAACAGCTACAATAAAAATGGCTAATAACCCAAGCCAGGCTATCCATCTATATTTTTTAATCCATCCAGAAATTAAAGTTGCAGCAGTTGCCATTAAAACGATTGATAAAACTAATCCAAATACAAGAAGTCCATAATGATCGCCAGCTGCTCCAGCAACACCCAACACATTATCTAAACTCATTGTAAAATCTGCAAGTAAAACAGTCCAAATTGCTTTTAAAAAGCTTGAATTATCTACTTTTACTTCTTCTTCTGTTTCTGAACCTTTGATTACATCTACGTAAAGTTTGTAAACAATATAAAGTAACAATAATCCCCCAATTAATCTTAAACCCGTGATTTGCAACAGATAAGCAGTCAGCAAAGTAAGTATAATTCTTAAAATTACAGCACCACCAATTCCCCAGAAAATAACTTTTTTTCTTTGTTCCATTGGAAATTTAGATGCAACCATTCCAATAATAATTGCATTGTCTCCAGCTAAAACTAAATCTATAAATATTATTTGAGTTAATATTACTATTTGTTCAGGTGTAAAAAATTCTGCAAACATTATTGTTGTAGTATCATGTCAGCACCTTTTTCTGCAATCATTATTGTTGGTGCATTTGTATTTCCTGAAGTGATGTTTGGCATTATTGATGCATCTATAACTCTTAAATTATTAACACCTCTAACCTTAAGTTTTTCATCTACTACAGACATTTCATCTTGACCCATTTTACAAGTTCCAACTGGGTGAAAAATAGTTTGAGCATAATTAGAGGCTTCTTTAACTAATTCCTCATCATCATTTAAATGAATGCCAGGCCTGTATTCTTCTGGTGTATATTTTTTGAAAGTTTCAGACTCCATTATAATTTTTCTAGTTAATTTAAGTCCTTTAGCTGCAATCATTCTATCGTGATCTGTTGAGAGATAGTTTTGTTTTATTTTTGCATAGGTTCTAGAATCTTTATCAACAATACAAACATGTCCTCTACTTGTTGGTCTGATATTTGAAACTGTAGGGGTGAATGCATGAAAATCATGATTTTTGGTTGCTCCCAAAGTATCCATACTCATGGGCTGAACATGCCATTGTAAATCTGGTAGCTCTAAAGATGGATCGCTTTTGGCGAACATACAAAGTTGACTTGCACCCATAGTCATGGGACCACTTCTTTTAAAAATATATTCTAAGCCAATCATTAAATTTCCAAATAAACTGTTAATTTTTTTATTAAGGGATTTTAATCCATTTATTTTATAGATTGGTCTTAGCATTAAGTGATCGTGTAAATTTTCTCCAACTCCATTTAAATTTTGCACCATATCAATTCCAAGATTTTTTAATTTTTCAGGATTTCCTATTCCAGAAACTTGTAAAATTTGAGGAGATCCAATAGCCCCCGATGAAATAATAATTTCTTTATTCGCTTGAACTTTTTTTAATTCATTTCCTTCCCAGTACTCAACTTCTTTGGCAGTTTTATTTTCAAAATTTATTTTTTTTACATGTGAGTTAGTAAGTATTTTTAAATTATTCCTGCTCTTAATTGGGTTTAAATAACCAACAGCAGTACTACATCTAAAGCCATCTTTTTCAGTTACTTGGAAATAACCACAGCCATGATTATCACCAGTATTAAAATCTTTTGTTTTTGGAATACCAAACTCCTCAGCAGCATTTTGAAATTCATCTAAAAGTGGAAGGTGTATTCTTTGATCAGAAACAGACAAAGGACCACCAACGCCATGGAATTCATCTTTTCCTCTTTCTTGATTTTCTGCTTTGATAAAATAAGGCAAAACATCATCCCATCCCCAACCCGTGTTACCTAATTGTCTCCAAATATCATAATCTCTATGCTGACCTCTTATATAGAGTAGACCATTGATAGACGAACTACCTCCTAAAGTTTTTCCTCTAGGATACCTAATGGAAATGTTGTTCATGCTCTCATCAGGCTCTGTTTTGTAGCACCAATCAGTCTTTGGATTATGCATTGTTTTGAAATAACCAACAGGAATATGTATCCAAGGATAATTATCCTTCCCTCCAGCTTCAATTAATAGTACTTTGTTTGAAGGATTTTCAGACAACCTATTAGCAAGCACACATCCTGCAGATCCAGCTCCAAGAATTATAAAATCAAAATTATCCATTAATTAGAACTCTTATAAATTAAATTTTTTTTATTTGTAATATTTCTGTACACAAAAAAATTAAAATAATCCAATATTAGCACTTGTTTTAGATTTCATTCTTTGACAAGCTTTAATTTTTAAAAATATAGAGAGGGAAAAACGATATGAAAAAAATCATTTCAATGTTATTTGCAGTTGCGATGGTATTTGGATTTATTTCAAATGCTAATGCTGCAAAAACACTTAAATGCCAGACAGTTCTTAACACTAAAGCTGATGAAGTTAAGATGTTAAAGGACTTTACAGATACAGTAACTGAATTAACTGGTGGATCTTTAAAATTCGAAATCTTACCTGCAGGAGCAGTTGTTGGAGTTAAAGAGACTCTAGATGCTGTTGACAAAGGTTTGATTGACTGTGGATTTGCATGGACTCACTATTGGTCAGGTGAACACCCTGCTGCAATGCTATTTGGTTCTCCAGTAGCTGGTGGTGGAATAGGTATAGATAATTTAGCGTTTTTATCTTGGTTCCAATATGGCGGTGGAAAAGCGCTTTATGATCAATTATGGAAAGAGATGAACAGAGACATTAAAGGATTTATGCTTCAACCTGTTGGACCAGAGGCTTTAGGTTGGTTTCCAAAACCAATTAAAGATATGGCTGACTTTAGAAAATATAAGTTCAGAACTCCTCCAGGAATTCCAGGACAAACTTATAAAGACATCGGTATAGCATCTGTTGCAATGGGAGGTGGAGATATTCTACCAGCTTTAGAAGCAGGAACTATTGATGCTGCTGAATGGTGTTGTCCAAAACCAGACTTAACATTTGGTTTCCAAAAAGTTTTAAAGCACTATTACTTACAAGGTTTACACCAAGTGGTGGTAAATGCTGACTTTTATATTACTGGAAAAACATATGATGCTATGACTGCACATGAGAAGAAGTCTCTTGAAGTTGCTGCGGATGCGTCTTTGATAAAATCTTTAAGTTATAGAATTTTATCAAATGGTGAAGCTTTACAAGAACTTACAACAAAACATGGAGTGATTTTAGAAGATACTCCATCTGACTACTTCACTGAGTATATGGCAGCTGCTAAAGCAACTTTGAATAAAAATGCTGAAAAAAATGCATTTTTCAAAGAAGTTTATGACTCAATGAAAGTATTTGCTGATAAAGCAGTTCCTTTCTGGAGTGGTGCTCAAATGTCAAATGCGAAGCTAGGAATGGCTCACGCAGCGACATTAAAGTAATCATTAAATAATTAGAATATTAGAGCGGACTAATAAGTCCGCTCTAATTTTTTTTTAATAAAAATTTCTATGGCAGACGAACCAAGTAAATTAGATATTTCAGACGAAATGATTGCCGAAAGGCGAGGTGGTTCAGGAAAAATGCCAGAGGACATGCCAACTTGGATGGCAAAGTCCATAATTAACATAGATAAATTTAGTAAGTGGATTGGTAGTATGGTTTGCTGGATATTAATGCCACTTATTTTTGCTATGACCTATGAGGTACTAGCAAGAAAATTATTTTTAGCACCAACAATATGGGCTTACGATATAAGCAGATTTTTATATGGAGCTCTTTTTATGCTGGGTGCAGGTTATGCACTTTCAAGAGGAGTTCATATTAGAGCAGATTTCTTATACAGAAATTTTAAAATCAAAAATCAAGGATTAATTGATTTTTGGCTGTATCTCTTGTTTTATTTCCCAGGTCTTATTGTCTTTTTATATATGACTTTTGGATTTGTTGTAGAGTCTATCCAAAGAGGTGAAAGAGGAATGGATACTACCTGGATGCCATATATGTGGCCAATTAAAACATGTTTATTAATTGGAATTATATTTTTACTTATCCAAGGATTTTCAGAATTACTTAAAAGCTACTGGGCAGCTAAAAAAGGTGAGTGGCCAGGAGAGGATAAATGATAGCAGAATTAATTGATCCAGCTATTTTAGGTTTTATTTTAGTTGGAGTAATGCTTTTTGCAATTTTTGTTGGATTTCCAATTTCTTTCACGTTAATTTTTTTAGGTTTTGTATTTGGTTATTTAGGATTTGGAAAATTAGTCTTTTATTTAATGACACTTCAATTTTCGATGGTAATGACCGAACAAACACTCGCCGCCGTTCCACTCTTCGTGTTTATGGGAATTATGATGGAACAAGCAGGTTTAATGGAAAGGTTATTCTCAGCCTTTCAGATGATGTTAGCTAGAGTGAAGGGCTCATTATACTACGCCGTATTGTTTGTTTCAGTTATTTTTGCAGCTGCAACAGGAATAGTTGGTGCCTCGGTTACTATCTTGGGAATTATGGCTGCAAAATCAATGAACAGATCAAATTACGATGTAAAACTTGCTGCAGGTACAATTACAGCTGGTGGAACTTTGGGAATTTTAATTCCACCTAGTATCATGCTCGTAGTAATGGGACCGATAATGGAAATTCCAGTTATAGATTTATTTGCTGCAGCAATTATTCCAGGAATACTTCTTGCAAGTTTATATGCGGGCTACACCACAATTAGATGTATGATTAATCCAAAACTAGGACCTATTCTTCCAGAAGAAATGCGAGCTGCTAGTATGAAAGAAGTTTGGATTGAGTTTTTTTTAGGTTTAGTCCCACCCGCTGCACTAGTTTTTGCAGCGTTAGGAAGTATTTTATTTGGTTTTGCTACACCAACAGAAGCTGCTGGTTGTGGCGCAATGGGTGCATTACTACTTTCATTAGCATATAAAAAATTAACATTATCAAAACTTCAAGAAGCTTTAGTCAAAACTTTAGAAATCACAGCTTTAATTATGGTTTTAGTTGCTGCCTCAAATTTTTTTGGAGCAGTATTTGCCAGATTGGGAACACCAACTTTATTAACAGAATTTTTATTAGGTTTAGAAATGAATAAATATCTGATCTTAGGAATGATTATGGTAATGATATTTTTGCTGGGTTGGCCATTAGAATGGGTACCGATAGTTATGATTATTGTTCCAATAATTTTGCCATTAGTTGAAGCGTTAGGATTTAATTTAACTTGGTTTGCAATACTAGTAGCTGTTAATCTCCAGACCGCCTGGCTATCCCCACCTGTAGCACTTTCAGCATATTTTTTAAAAGGTGTAGTTCCAGAATGGGATTTAAAAGATATTTATTACGGAATGATGCAATTTATGGTTCTACAAATAATAGGTTTGGTTTTAATTATAATATTTCCTAAAATTGCCTTATGGTTGCCAACTCTCTTATATGGACAGTAGAATTTATTAGTTTAAAATAAATTTAGTGAATCAGCCAAAAGTAAAATATTCTCTTTCAAATTGGGACTTGGTGACAGTTAACCCAAATTATAAAACTTGGAATTGGAAAGATCTATTTTGTTTTTGGGGCGCTAATGTACAAAGTGTAATTGGTTTCTCATTAATCTCTTCTCTTTACTTAATGTATAGCTTGAATGTATTTGTAGTATTTTTTGGAATAATATTAGGATCTTTTTTTGTATATGGACTAGGTCTATTTTCACCAACTTCACTATTACTTGAAAAAACATAATTAATTGCTCTATTTGATAAAGGTGTAGCTCCAGTTTTTTTAATCGCAAAAACACGGGCGGCATAATCATGTCCTTTTTTTGAATTCTCTTTAATTCCACTAAGGTCCTTCTCAATTTTCCATGTAATATTAATAAAAGGTGTTTTATTTAGGTCAATTTTGATCTCTTTTCCTAGGCCTGAAGCAGCATTATCTGCTACAGCTTTTAAGTAATTACCATTTTCATTTGATCCAACGGTGTAAGAAGTTTTGTTATCTGCTCCTCTTACTTTACGGATCTCAAGTGCTGATAATTCTTTTTCAGTAAATTCAAAAACTTTTACAGTTTCTGCATGTACGGAGCAAAGAAAGATTAATGATGTAATAAAAATATAAAAAATTTTTAACATGTTCTTCTTATAGATAGATTATTTATAAATTCAATATTCAGTCACAATTTCAACAT
>CACLRF010000016.1 GCA_902609235.1 uncultured Pelagibacteraceae bacterium | reverse complement strand
ATTTTACGAGCCAAACATCATATACTGGATGATCAAATGGAGTAATTGATGGACTAGATGAAAACATCCAGCCATTAAATACAAACACTTCATTGTTATTATCGTCAGTTAGATCCTTGACTTGAATATAAGCTAAAATCTCAGGATTATCATCAAATTCTGAATTTTTACACTTTAAACTTTTTATAGATAGATTTTTAAAAGTAATTAATTCTCCATTTTTCAATTTTACAAGAGAATTTTTTGAACTAATTTTATCTAAAATTTTTACATCTGTAAAAGTGCCTTCGGTATTATCTTTAGCTAATGATAAATTTACAAAAAAAAAATAAATTAAAATAAAAAGATATATGTTAAATTTATTATTTCCAGGTTGAATATTTCTTTTTAATTCCATCTTTATCTTTATTTTTATTTGGATAATAAGCTTTATCAGTGCCAGTTAAATTTGATTGATGCGGTTTTTGCCAATCATATTTTTTAAGTTCATGGGTTTTCTCTATTTTATTAGGAGTAAAATGAATCCATGAGTACCACTCAACTGGTATTTTAGAAGCATCAATACTATTAGCGTAAATAACCCATCTCTTTCCATTAGTGCTTTCATAGTATTTGTTTCCAAAATTATCACTGCCAACTAATTTTCCAAAAAAAATTGTTTTTAATCTAGTTCCAAAGGTATCTTGATTCCACCACGTGAAAATTTTTTTTAAAAGTGTCAACATAAAACTTTTTTATTTATTCAATTAAAAATTGTATAATTTAAATTAGACTAAAATATGAATTTGTATATAAGTTAATTAATTCAATATTCAAATTAAAATTTAAATTGGAGTTAAATGGCAAAATATTTAGTTGAAACTTATTATACTTGTACGTTTAAAGTTAATCATTACTTAGAAGAAGTAAACGAAACAGAGTTAAAAAATCTTGAAAAAAGAGATGATGGAAAGTTCGAGGTTCTAGATGTTAAGCTCGATAATCGTAAAACAAAGAGTCTTGATCCAAATAATAACAAAGTTATTGAAAGTAAAAAGATAGAAGTAGTAGCCGAGGCCAACCAAACTAGTGTTGGAAACAAAGAAAATATAACTGCAAACTTTAATAAATCTACTGAAAGAGGTGGTAAAAGATTTGGGATGCCAGATAGAAGGAAAGGTTACATCCAAAAAGCAACTATTGGTGACCATAAAGTTTACTTACATACCGGGGAGTATGAAGATGGTAAAATAGGAGAAATTTTTATTGATACAAGTAAAGAGGGAGAATTAGTTAAAGCCTTAATGAATAATTTTGCTATTGCTGTCTCTTTAGGACTTCAATATGGTGTACCACTTGATGAATTTATAAGTGCATTTGTTGGTACTAAATTTGAACCTTCCGGAAAAGTTCATGGCAATGATAGAATATTAAGTGCAAGTTCAATTCTAGATTATATTTTTAGAGAATTAGCAATATCCTATCAAAATAGAGAAGATTTAGCTCACACACCTTCAATTGGTGGTGGCGAGACTGCTGCAAATGAAGAAAATCAATCTGAAGATCAAAATCAATTATTAAAAATAGTCAAGGATATAACAAGCAAAGGTTTTGTAAGAAATAATTATAAAAAAAATTTAGTAGATATTTCAGATGTTAAAATAAGCTTGAAAGGTAAAAAATAATTTATTTTTTAGTTTTCAAAGCTAAACTTAGTTCTTTCAATTGATCTGAATTTACCTCAGATGGTGCATTCATCATCAGATCTTGAGCGTTTTGGTTCATTGGAAACATAGTAACTTCCCTAATATTTTTCTCGTTAGCTAGTAACATTACGATTCTATCAATACCAGGTGCTATGCCTCCGTGTGGTGGTGCGCCATAACTAAGTGCGTTAATCATACCACTAAATTTTTTATCTACCTGATTTTTATCATATCCTGCAATCGAGAAAAGTTTATACATAAGTTCTGGTTTATGATTTCTAATTGCTCCTGAAGATAATTCTATACCATTACAAACTATGTCGTATTGATAAGCAAGTATGTCTAATGGATTTTCAAAATCTTTTTCACTTAAATCTCCTTGAGGCATTGAAAATGGATTGTGACTAAATTCAATCTTATTTGTTGATTCATCTTTTTCAAACATTGGATAATCCACAATCCAGCAAAATGCGAAAACATTTTCATCAATTAAATCTAGATCTTTTGCAATTTTATCTCTTGCTAGTGCAGTAATTTTTTCTAATTGGTCTTGTTTTCCACAGGCCATGAAAATACTATCCCCTATTTCACAGTTTGTTTTTCTCATGATTTCAGCTAATGCATCTTGAGAAAAAAATTTTCCTATAGGACCTTTTGCTGAAATATCTTTATCTTTTTCAAAAGTAAAATAAGCTAAACCAGAAGCGCCTTCTTCTTTTGCCCATTTATCAATATTATCAAAAAAACTTCTTGGCTTATCTTTCGTATTTTTTGTAACAATGCATCTTACTTTAGACCCAGATTTTACTAATTTTTTAAATATTTCAAATGAAACATCTTCTCTTGTAAAAATTTCGGTTATATCATTTACAATTAGCGGATTTCTTAAATCTGGTTTATCAGTGCCGTATTTAAACATTGCTTCCTTGTATGAAATCTTTGGAAATTTATCAAACATCAGTTTTTTAGTTGAAAAATTTTTAAATGTATTAACCATTAGTTTTTCAACAACATTAAATACATCTTCCTGCTCAACAAATGACATCTCTAAATCTAATTGGTAGAACTCACCAGGACTTCTGTCTGCTCTTGCATCTTCATCTCTAAAACAAGGAGCTATTTGAAAATATCTATCAAAACCTGAAACCATTATTAGTTGTTTAAATTGTTGAGGAGCCTGAGGTAATGCATAAAATTTTCCTGGATTTAAACGACTAGGTACTAAAAAATCTCTAGCACCTTCAGGACTAGAGGAAGTAAGAATTGGTGTTTGAAATTCTAAAAAACCTAATTTAGTCATTTCATTTCGGATATATGAAATAACTTTTGATCTTAAAATAATGTTTTCGTGAATTTTTTTTCTTCTTAAATCTAAAAATCTATATTTTAATCTTATCTCTTCAGCATATTCTTGATCGGTAAAAACTGGCATAGGCAGCTCTTTACAAGTACCCAGAACCTCGTGTTTATCAATAACAATCTCTATTTCACCTGTATCAATTTCAGAGTTAATTGTTTCTTTGGATCTGTTAACAACTTTTCCCTCAACTTTAATTACTGTTTCTAATTGCATTTTTTCTAAATCAGAAAAGTATTTATTATCTTTATCAATTATACATTGGGTAATTCCGTAATTATCTCTCAAATCAATAAATAATAAATTTCCATGATCTCTTTTCTTATTTATCCAACCTGAAAGAGAAATTTTTTTATCTACATCTTCTTTCCTTAATTCGTTACATTTGTGTGTTCTGTATTTATTCAATTAAACCTCTAATGCTTCTTTAATAATTTTAAAATCGATTGGTTTCTTTCTTTTTAAACTAATTTCGTCGATTTTATATATGAAATCAGAAATTTTGCCATAAGTTCTGTCAATTCTCTTAATTATAAATTCAATAAGTTTTTGGTCTATTGATATTTGACGATCAGAAAGATTTTTTAATATTAGTGCATAAATTAAATCGTCACCAGGTTTTTCAATTTGAGATAAAATAAAATTAGTAGATCTTGAATTGAGATCATTTAATTTAAATTTAAAGTCAACTATTGGTATTTTTGAGGTTACTATTAAATACTTATTATCCTGATCTATTATATTTATAAGTGTAAATAATAAGTTTTCATTTATTTTTTCAGACAAATCCTCAACAATAATATTTTCATATATTTTAATTTGTTGAAGAAAGTCATTATTAATATCTTCTGCATTAATTTTAATTCCTCTATACTTTTCTAAAAATATATTTATTAAATGACTTTTACCTGAAAACTTTTCACCTATTAAGTTTATAAAATTTTTATCCCATTTTGGCCAACTATTTAAAAGACTAAAAGAATGTTCGTTGCTGTTTGAAACATAAAAATCCTGATCTTTAAAATTTTGCTCATAATCAAATTTAAGTATTTGCTGATTAAGATTTGTCATTTAAAACCCAAATTTTATTTTTAATTTCAAAATCGTAATTTTTATCACTCATAACCTCTAAAAACTTATCAGGTGATCCATTAAAAATAACTTTATAAAAATTATTTTGATTATTGAACTTATAAATTGAAAAATTATATATCAAATCCATATCAGATAAAATTTTTTCAAATTGATTAATTTTTACATTATTAGAATTATCAATAGAAATATTTAAAGATAACTTTACTGAAGTATTAATTTGATTTTGTGATTTCCAAAAATCTTCGTAAACTAATTTTAAATTATCAATAAATTTAAATAACTCTTCTTCTTCATTAAAATTTACTTTTGTATAATTTAAATTTTTTAAATTGTTTTTTTGATTGAAAAAAATTTTGTTAAATACTCTTATTTTATTATTATCCTTAAACACAATCATAATTATGTGATCATTTATATTGTATTTATTTATAATTTCTTTGAAGTCGTAAGTTTCCAAAATATTAATATTTTGTTTTATCGATCTAAAATCATCTAAATCTTGAGTAGGTAAAATATAATTTAGAAGACTGTATTTTTTATTACTTAAATTCCAGCTGGAAAATAACTTATTCTCAGAGAACATTAAAACTTGATTTTTATTTTGATCAACGAGAACAGGGATGAATAAAAAATCTTTTTTTACAGGTAAAGATGGAAAAATATTTTTTGTTTCTAATAAATCAAATATATTTTTTTTATTAAATGAAACATTTAGGGCAAGATAATAAATTTCATCAATAAATTTTTCTTCCTTAATTGAGAAAGTTTCTATCATCCCTTTTATTTGATTAATTGATGTATTTTTTAATTTAATTTGATCTTTGGTTTGGACAATTGAAAAAATTAGTTCATTAAATGCCTTAACGAATCCTTTATCGATAATTTCATTTTTATTAAAATTTATTTCAAAAGGTGTTGATATTTCAATATCATTTACAGAAAATGTATTTGCGTGACTTTTTCCTGTGGAAAAGAAAATATTTATTAAAGCAAGAAATAAAAAAAAATTATATAAAAGTCCTATTTTATAAAGTTGAGAAATAAATTTCATAAAACATATTAATGAATAAAAAAAAATTTACCTATAAAAAAAGTGGAGTTAACATCAAAGCTGCTGATAAATTTGTTAATTTCATTTCTAAAATTTCAACAAAAAAAAGAGGCAAAAAAAAGTTTTTTAATATAGGGGGCTTTGGTTCTGTTACAAACATACCAAATAACATTAAAAAACCAAAGATCGTAGCTTGTACTGATGGTGTGGGAACTAAAATTGAAATTGCTAATACTTTAAATAAATTTGACACAATTGGAATTGACCTTGTTGCTATGAGTGTAAATGATTTAATTGTTCAAGGAGCTAAGCCGTTACTTTTTTTAGATTATATATCTATAAATAAAATTGATTTAACAAAACTTAAAGCAATAATAAAAGGTATTAAAAAAGGTTGCGACCAATCAGAATGTGAACTCGTCGGTGGAGAAACTGCTGAAATGCCTGGTACCTACGAAAAAGGAAAATTTGATATTGCAGGTTTTGCTGTTGGAGTTGTTGGAAAAAATAAAATTTTATATAAAAATAAAATAAAAAAAAATAATCTTATATTAGCTATACCTTCCAGTGGTTTACATTCTAATGGGTATTCTCTTATAAGATATTTGCTAAAACAAAAAAAAATAAATATTAAAAAAAATAAATTTTTAAAGTCTGAGCTTTTAAAACCTACTAAAATATATGTTAAAGAAATAATGAAATTAATAAACAACAACTTAATTAATGGTTGTGCAAATATAACTGGTGGCGGATTGTCAGATAATATTAAAAGAATTATTCCAGATAAACTTTCTGCAAATATTAATTTAGATAAAATTAAAACTTCCAAAATATTTAATTGGCTTAAAAATAATGGAATTTCTAATAAAGAAATGCTCAAAACATTTAACTGTGGAGTTGGTTTTTGCCTAATTATAGAAAGTAAAAATCTAAAAAAAATAAGTGAGTTTTTTTCAAAAAAATACAAACCATATGTCATTGGAAAAATTTCTGAGGATAAAAACAAAGTTGTACTAAATGGTTCCATCAACTGGTTGTAATAAAACTAGAACAGCTGTATTTATCTCGGGTACAGGAACTAATTTAAAATCTCTCATTAAATTTTCTAGAAACGCTAAATCTCCTATATCAATTGACTTAGTTATTTCAAATAACTCCAAAGCAAAAGGTTTGGATTACGCTAAAAAATTTAAAATAAAAAAAAAGGTTTTAAATTTTAAAAAAAAAAAATTAAGTGAAGAAAAATTACTTTCAATTTTAAAAATCAATAATATTAATATGATTTGTCTTGCTGGATTTATGAAAATTTTATCAGGAAATTTTATTAAAAAATTTAAAGGAAAAATTCTAAATATACATCCGTCTTTACTTCCTAAATATAAAGGATTAAATTCTCACAAAAGAGTATTAAATAATAAAGAAAAATATTCAGGATGTACTGTTCATTTTGTAAATGCTAGATTAGATTCTGGTAAGATTATTCTTCAAAAGAAAGTCAAAATTTCAAAAAATGAAACTGAGACCTCGCTTGCTAAAAAAATTTTAGTACAAGAACATAAACTTTATCCTAAAGCTATATTAAAAGCTTTTAATCTTTAAAGAAAAAATCTATTTCAATTTTAGCATTTTCAACACTATCTGATCCATGCACAGAGTTTTTATCTATTGAAATTCCATATTTTTTTCTGATAGTTCCTTCTTCTGCATCTTTTGGATTTGTTGCGCCCATTAATTCTCTATTTCCCAAAACTGCGTTCTCTTTTTCAAGAACCATAACTACAATTGGGCCTGATGATAAGTAATCACATAAATCATTATAAAATGGTTTTGTTTCATGAACTTTATAAAACTTTTCTGCTTCTGACTTTTCGATTTGAATTTTTTTTTCTTTTAATATTAAAAATCCTTTACTTTTAAACATTTCTTTAATCTCGTTTTCAAAATTTCTCTCGACTGCATCAGGTTTAATAATAGATAAAGTTTGTTCGATATTACTCATAGTTATCCTCTATTAGTTTATTTAATAATCTTACTCCAAAACTAGTAGCTCCACCTGAATTTAAAGCTCCTCCATATTTCGAAAATGCCATGCCAGCTATATCTAGATGAGCCCAAGGCGTTTTGTTTAAAATAAATCTCTGTAAAAACTGTGCCGCAGTAGTAGATCCTGCTCCACCAACATAATTAATATTTTGCATATCAGCATTTTTGGAATTAATTAATTTATCAAAATTTTTATGTAAGGGCATTCTCCATAATTTTTCCTCTACTTTATCTCCTGCTTCTAATAATTCTTTTGATAATTTATCATCATTTGAGAAAAGTCCTGCATATTCAGAACCAAGTGAAACAATTATAGCACCAGTTAAAGTTGCTAAATCAATAATAAATTTAGGTTTAAATTTTTTTTCTGTATATGTAATGGCATCAGCTAAAACTAATCTTCCTTCAGCATCTGTATTTAATATTTCTATTGTTTTACCACTATAAGATCGAACAATATCACCTGGTCTTTGAGCGTTTCCACTCACCATATTTTCAACCAACCCTACGACACCAACAGCGTTAATTTTTGCTTTTCTTATTGCAAAACTTTTCATTAAGCCCACTACTGTAGCAGAACCAGCCATATCGTAAGTCATATCTTCCATAAATTTTGCTGGCTTTAAAGAATATCCACCAGTATCAAAACAAACCCCTTTTCCAACAAAAGCTAAAGGTTGTGAATTATTTTTTGCCCCATTCCATTCAATCGTTACAAGATATGATCCTCGAATGCTTCCTTGCCCTACACCAAGAAGCGCATTCATTCCAAGTTTTTTTAATTTTTTTTTGTTATATATGGTTATTTTCAATCCAAATTTTTTAAGTGAGTTTATTCTTTTTGCATATTCGTCAGGATGTAAAATATTACCTGGTTCGGAGACAAGATCTCTTGCAAAAAAACTTCCTTCTTCTAAAGCTTTAAATCTTAAATAATCATTAGCAGAAATTTTATTCTTAATTCCTTTAACATTTATAGAAACTGGTTTTTTATTTTTTTTCGATTTATAAATATTAAATTCATAGGATTTTAATTTTAGCCCATGTAAAAAGTATCCTACAAAATTTTTTATTTTACTATTAACTGTATCTGAGTTTATTAAGTAATCATTTTTCTTATGAAAATCTATATAACTATGAAATTTGGCACCCAAATTTTCTATGTCAAAGGTTTTTATATTTTTTTTGATAGATACTAAGTAAATAGTTTTTTTTGAGTTAATCTTAAAAAAAAGTAAATCTTTTTTTAAATCACTAGTTTTTAATAAATCAGAAATATATGAAAATTCAGAATTCGAAATATGTTTTTTTAGGCCATTAATATTGAATTTTTCATCAACAAATAAGACAAGATTTGATGAATTTTTTTTTGAACTACTATTTTTATAATTAATTTGAACAGTCATAAATTTTAAATACAATCTCTGCGGGTTGAATGTTATATAAGAACAAAAATATCAAATTTCAATGAAAAAATTAATTTTTAGAAAATTTTTATTAGATGCTTTTTTAAGTTTTTTAATAGTAATATTTTCTTTTTCACTAATTGTTTGGGTAATACAAGCTGTAAATTATCTTGATTTTGTCTCAGAAGATGGACACGGTTTTAAGGTCTATTTTTTATATACATTATTTAATTTTCCAAAAATTTTTACAAAACTATTTTTAATATCTTTGTTTATTTCTTTATTTTACATAATTTTGAAATATGAAGAGGCTAATGAATTGTCTATTTATTGGTCTGTTGGGATTTCAAAAATAAATTTTATCAATAAAATTCTTAAATTTTCAATATTATTATTAATTTTACAATTAAGTTTTACTTCATATTTTTATCCTAAATCACAAAATATGAGTAAATCATTTATTAGAATGTCAAATATAGATTTTTTTCCATCATTAATTAAAGAAAAAAAATTTATTGACACTTTGTCCAATTTAACAATTTACGTTGATGAACAATCAGGTGATAAAAAAAAATTTAAAAATATATTAATTAAAGATCAATTGAAGAATAGTAATGAGTACCAGATAATAGTTGCAAACGAGGGTGTGATTGAAACAAATAGTAATGGAAATTTTTTAATATTAAAAAAAGGTGAAATTTTTAGTAACAGTAACAATAAAGATTTTTCTAACTTTAAATTTGAAAACTTTGAATTCAACCTTTCAAATTTTGGTAGTAGAACAATGGTTGTCCCCAAAATCCAAGAAAATAAATCCTCTAATATTGTAAAATGTTACATAAATAATTCTAACATAAATAGAACATTTTATATTAACCCTGATGAACTTAGAAGATGCGACGAGAGTATTAAAAAAGAAATTGTTCAAGAAAGTTTCAAAAGATTTTATCAACCTTTTTTTATTCCAATATTGTGTCTTATCGCATGTATGCAGCTAATCAATAATAGGTTTAACAATCATTATGCATTTTATAAAGTAATGATTTTTATTTTTGGTTTTATAACACTATTTATTTCAGAAATTTTGATTAAATATACTGGTTATAATGTTGTTCAAGATATTATTATTTTAATATTTCCAATTATTATATTTTTGTCAATTTATTTATTTGCAATAAAAAAAAATTATAGCACATGAAAATTTATATTAAATATATTGTTAATAAATTTATTAAATTATTATTTTTAGTAAGTTTTATTTTTTTTCTTTTAGTTTTGTTACTAAATTTATTAGAAGAATTAAATTTTTTTAAAGACAGTGATGAAGGTTTATATTATCCACTTTTACTAAATATTATTAATGCTCCATCAATTTTAGTAAATATTTTTCCATTTATTTTTTTAATATCAACTCAATTTTTATTGATTAATCTAATTGAAAAAAATGAACTAATAATTTTAAAAAATTTTGGCATTGATAATTTAAAATTAATTGTAATTATCTCTTTAGTTTCATTTATTGCTAGTGTATTTATAATTATATTTTTTTATAACTTTTCAGCAAAATTAAAACATTTCTATCTTGACATAAAAAATAGTTTTGCAACTGACAACAAATATCTTGCTGTTATTACTGATAATGGAATTTGGATAAAAGATGAGATTAAAAATGAAAAGTTTATAATTAATGCTAATTTAATTGAAGGTAATATTTTAAAAGATGTAGTAATTACTCAATTTGACCGCAATTTTTCACCTAAAAAATATATTTATGGTGAAATTGTAAATATTGAAAAAAACGATTGGGTGATTGATAAAGCAATTATAATTGAAAATAACTTAAGAATAATTAAGGATGATTTATTATTTCAATCTAATTTTAATTCTGAAAAAATTAATACTCTTTTCTCAAATCTAACTTCTTTGACAATATGGGAATTATTTAAACTTAGAGAGGAATACACTTCGGTGGGTTATTCAATTAAAGAAATAAATTTACATTTACAAAAAATTTACTCTTTTCCAGTATATTTGACAATATTAACTATTTTTGCATCTGTGCTAATGCTAAACGTGCCTATTAATAAACCAAAATTATTTTATCTAATAATGGGTATATTTGTTTCCGTATTAATATTTTATATAAATCACTTTTCATCTTTACTTGGAGAAAATAATAAACTTCCGGTTACACTATCTGTTTGGTTACCACATGTTATTGTTTCTATCTTAACTGGAATTGGTATGGTGAGGATTAATGAGAAATAAAAAAAAATTTTTACTTTTTTATTTAATAATATTTTTTTTCTATAATATTGCTTTTAGTGGTGAAGAAATAAACTACTCAAGCAAAACAATAAAAATTTCTGAAAATGGTAAAATTATCTCTGGTGAAGAAGATGTACAAATTTTAGTTGGTAAAAATATATTTATTAGTTCCGATGCATTTGAATATGATAAAACAACTGGTCTTTACAAAATATTTAATAATGTTCAATTTAAAGATAAAATAAATAATATTAAAGCCTCAGGATCAGAATTTATTTTGTCAACATTTGATAACAAAATTCTATCAAAAAAAAAATCAAAGGTTATTTATAACGAAATTTATGACATTGATCTTAATAATTTTGAATATGATATTAATGATCAAAAAATTAATTCTGATGATTTTGTAAAGATAAAAGATAATGTTAATAATTATTTTGAACTTTATGAATTTATATTTGATTTAAAAAAGAATAATTTTTTAGGTAAAGAAATAAAATTCATCGACAATCAACAAAATAAATATTTTATAAATGAAGTTATACTTAATACCGATAATGATAAACTTTATGGTAAAGAAATAAAATTTCTAGATAATCAAGAAAATAAATATTTATTAAATGAAGTTATGATTAATACTGATAATGATAATATCTATGGCAAAGATTTAAGTGTAGAATTTAACAAATCATTATTTGGCAATAATGAAAACGACCCAAGATTAAAAGCAAAAAGTGTTAAAATAAAAGATCAGTCATCTTTTTTAAAAAAAGGGGTATTTACCTCATGCAGTAAAGATAACGATTGTCCTCCATGGAGCATGTATGCTGATGAAATTGAACACGATAAAAATAAACAAGTAATCAAATATAAGAATGCTTGGCTAAACATTTATGATGTGCCAATTGTTTATTTTCCAAGATTTTCTCATCCAGATCCTACTGTTGAAAGAAAATCAGGTTTCTTACCCCCAGCATTTAGCAGCTCAAAAAATATTGGATCTTCAGTAACAATTCCTTATTTTCATGTGCTTTCTGATAATAAAGACATGACATTTAAACCAAAATTGTTTTTTAATAATGAAATCGTTTTGCAAAATGAATATAGACAAGAAAACAAAAATAGTAGCCATATAGCTGACTTTAGTATTGCTTCATCAGATTTTCTTTCTTCAAAAAACACAACTAAAACACATTTTTTTTCAAATTCAAACTTTAAGTTAAATAATGAATTTTTTGATGAAAGCAATTTAGAACTAAACCTAGAAAATGTAACAAATGATGAATATTTAAAAGTTTATAAAATTGATGGAAATCAAATTGATATTGGAGCTAATACTTTACATTCTCATCTTTCACTTAATACTACAAAAAATGATATCGAATTTAGTACATCAATAGAAGTTTATGAAGATTTAACAAAGGATAAACAAAGCAGACATGAGTTTATTTATCCAAAATATGGTCTTCAAAAAAGATTTTTATCTAAAAGAGGAAATGATTATTTTTTAAAATCTTACGGAAGTCAGAGAAAATATAACACCAATGTTTATGAAGGAATTATAGTTAATGACTTAGAATTTAATACTTTCTCAAAATTCTCTAATAAAGGATTGGTTACAGATTACAAAATCTTATTAAAAAACACAAACATTGATGCAAAAAATTCAAATAATCATAAAGATAAATTTGAACAAAGCCTGGCCTCTGTAATGCAATACAATATAAAATTACCTTTAAAAAAAGAAAGTTCAGAATTTATAAATAATTTTACTCCTAAAGTTGCGATTATGTATAGCCCAAATAAATCAAAAAATTTAAGCTCAGACAATCGAAGAATGGATACATCTAACATTTTTTCATTAAACAGAATTGCAAACAATGAAACAGTTGAGGGTGGAGCTTCTTTTACTTATGGAGCAATTTTTAATAAAATAAATAAGGAAACTAATCAAGATAATTTGAATTTTGAAATTGCATCACTTCTTAGAATAGAAGAAAATCCTGATTTATCAACTTCAAGCACAATTGGAAAAAAAATGTCTGATATTTTTGGAAATGTAGAGATATATCCTAACGAAAATTTATCTTTCAAGTATAATTTTTCTATCGACAATAATTTTGATAAAACTAATTATGATAGTATTTCAACAAAATTTAAGATTAATAAATTTGTAACTTCTTTTGAATATTCTGATGAAAAAAATAATTTGATAAATGAGAGCTTTACATCAAATTCATCATCTTTTGAGATCGACAAAAATAATAGTATTAATTTTAATACAAGAAGAAATAATGAAAAAAGTGCTACTGAATTTTATAACATGATATATAATTATAAAAATGATTGTTTAGTTGCATCAATCAAATTTAATAAAGAATTCTATAAAGATTCAGACCTAAAACCAGAAAAAGAAATTTTCTTTAAATTGAGCTTGATACCTTTTGGTGGTGTAACAACAGGTAATTAATGAAAAAAAAAATATTTTTATACTTTTTAATTATCTTTCAATTGTGCACAAAACAGGTAATTAGCTTAGAAAATAAAATTATATTAAAAATAAATAATAAAATTATTACCAATTTTGATGTTAAACAGGAAGAAAAATACTTAAAAATTTTAAACCCAA
>CACLRF010000015.1 GCA_902609235.1 uncultured Pelagibacteraceae bacterium | reverse complement strand
TGAATTATGACGATGAAATCCAACACTATAAGCACTTAATGATTCATAAAGATTTTTGTTTTTATTTCTTTTATGTATACCCCTGCCTGCTCCAGAATAACCTGATTTAGAGTCAATGATAATATTATTTGTCTTAACTAAATTATATTTAAAAAGTGGTATCAAAGGTAATAAAATTGAAGTTGGATAACATCCTGGACAAGATATGATTTGATAATCCTTTAAACTATTTCCATTTATCTCAGGTAAAGAGTATAGACTTTTTTCTATTAAACTCGACGCTCTATGTTTTTGTTTATACCATTTCAGATATTCAGATGATTTTTCAAGTCTAAAGTCTGCTGCTAGATCAATTAAAGTATTATTTTTATTCAAATATTTAGATATATTTTGTGCTTCACCATTGGGTAAAGCAGAAAAAACAACATCAACATCATTTAATAATTTTTTATTAAATTTAATAATTTTTGGTAATTTATTTTTAGATAATGATTTGTCATAATTAGATATATTTTTACCAACTGAATTATTTCCACAAAGATATTTGATATTTATATATTTGTGGTTAACTAAGAGTTTGATTAATTGAACTCCAATATAACCAGTTGGTCCAGCAACTAATGCATTTAGCTTAAGCATAATTTATTATAACAGTTTAAAATTAAAAAAGAATTATCTTTTAGAAAATTGAAAGCTTCTTCTTGCTTTTCTTCTACCGGGTTTTTTTCTTTCAACTGCTCTGGAATCTCTGGTAGTAAGTTTTTCAGTTTTCAATGTAGACTTTAAATTTTCATCAAACAATACTAAAGCTTTTGAAATTCCATGTACTAATGCACCAGCTTGACCAGTGGGGCCACCCCCGCTGACATTACATCTCACATCATAATTTGTTGATTGGTTAATAATATCAAAAGGTCGAGTTATTTGAAGGTGATGAAATTCACTAGAAAAATATTCATTGAATAATTTTCCATTAACATAAATTTTTCCAGATCCTTTTTTTAACCAAACTTTTGCTACTGAAGTTTTTCTTCTCCCAGTAGCATATTTACTGTCTTTAAAGTCTAGTTTTAATTTAGATGCTTTTGAAACTATTTGACTATTTTCCATATTAATTTCTAGCTAAGTTTTTACTGTTTAATTTACCTAATTCAATTACTTGAGGATTCTGCGCAGAATGAGGATGATTGCTGCCAGAATAAATTTTTAATTTACTTAATTGTTTTCGTCCTAACACACCACCAGGTAGCATTCTTTTTACTGCAAGTTTTAAAACTTCCCCTGGTTTTTTTTCAGCTAATTTTTCAGGTGTAGTTTCTTTAATTCCACCTGGATGACCAGTGTGTCTATAGTATGTCTTATTTTGATATTTTTTTCCTGTAAACTTTATTTGTTCAATATTTTTAACCACCACAAAGTCACCATCATCCATGTGAGGAGTAAATGTTGTTTTATTTTTTCCTCTAATAATTTTTGATACAACTGTTGCTAATCTTCCAACAACAGCATTTTTTGCGTCAATTTCATACCAAGATGATGATAATTGATCTTTTTTAACAAATTTAGTCATGATTTGCGCGATTAATACTGATAAATGTCATATTGTCAAATTATTATATTTTGTTTGGACCGAATGGTTGATTGAATTATGACCATTTAATAGTAATAATAACGGAATAAAAACGAACTCACATAATAATAAATTAAAGGAGCCTAATGAGTGATAAAAAAAAAGATTTAAAACCAAATACTTATAAATTTGATACCCTTAGTTTGCATGCTGGTTATCAGCCACATAAAAATGCTGGCTCAAGACAAGTACCAATATATCAAACCACATCTTACCTTTTTGATGATGTAGATCACGCAGCTGCTCTTTTTAATTTAGAAAGAGGTGGACATATTTATAGTAGAATTTCAAACCCAACAGTTGGTGTGTTAGAAGAAAGAGTTGCTTCACTTGAGGGTGGTACAGCAGCATTGGCTACATCATCAGGAATGAGTGCAATATTTTTGACAGTAATGACATTATGTGAAGCAGGTGACCACTTAGTTGTATCATCTCAACTTTATGGAGGTACTGTAAACTTATTTAGATTAACTTTACCTAAATTTGGAATTAAATGTACATTTGTTAAACCGAGAGATACTGAAGGATTTAAAAAAGCTATTCAAAAAAATACAAAAGGTATTTTTGGAGAACTTGTTGGAAATCCAGGTAACGAAATAATGAACATGCCTGAAATTGCTAAAATCGCTCATGATGCTGGAATTCCATTGATGGTTGATGCAACTTATCAAACTCCTTATTTATGTAAACCGTTTGAGCATGGTGCTGATATAGTAATACATTCACTTACAAAATGGATGGCAGGACATGGATCTTCAATGGCAGGAATATTAGTTGAAGGTGGAAAATTTGATTGGATGCAAAATGATAAATTTCCAACTATGACAAAACCTTATGAAGGATATCATGGATTATCTTTTGCTGAAGAATTTGGCCCAACAGCTTTTACAATGAAAGCTAGAGCTGAGGGCATGAGAGACTTTGGTCCTTGTTTAAGTCCTCAAAATGCATGGAATGTTTTACAAGGTATAGAAACTTTGTCAGTAAGAATGAAAAAACATTGTTCTAATGCAGAAGAAATGGTAAAATATTTGTCAAACCATGAAAGTGTTGCTTGGGTATCACATCCAAGTGTTCCAGATCATCCAGATCATGAATTAGCAAAAAAACTTTTGCCAAACGGAAGAGGTTCAATGATTGCGTTTGGTATCAAAGGTGGAAAAGATGCTGGTGTTGCATTTATTAATAACGTAAAATTAGCATCACATTTGGCAAATGTAGGCGATACAAGGACTTTGGTTATCCATCCTGCATCTGGAACCCATTCACAAATGGATGAGGCAACTTTGAAATTTGCTGGGTTATCCCACGACATGATTAGATTATCAGTAGGTATTGAGGACATTGATGATATAAAAAATGATTTCGAGATTGGTTTTAGAGCAGCAAGAAAACCAAGACTTGTTTCAAATCAATGAAATTCAAAGTAAATGGGCATGAGGTTTTCGCCTCTACCGGTGGAAGACCATTTGATAAAAAAAAACCACTAATAATATTTGTTCATGGAAGTGGTTTAACCCATATGACCTGGGTTCTTCAAACAAGATATTTTGCATTTCATGGATATAACTCTTTAGCAGTTGATCTACCCGGACATGGCTTATCTAGCGGTAAAAGTCTTAAATCAATTGAGGAAATGGCAGATTGGGTAAACGATGTAATTGACTCCGTTGGATATAAAGAGGCTTCATTAGTTGGTCATTCTCAAGGATGTTTAGTTACAATAGAATGTGCTTATAGAAATCCTAAAAAAATCAAAACCCTAAGTTTAATGGGAGGTGCTGGAGCAATACCAATGAATCCAGAATTATTATCTCTTGCAGAAAATAATGATCCAAAAGCAGTAGATTTAATGATGGACTGGGCTCACGGACCTGCTGGCCATTTTGGAGGGCACCCTGTACCAGGATTATATCATATAAATACTGGCGGCATGTTGGCAAAATCAAGAACAATTAAAAATACTTTGGGTGTCGATTTCAGAGCTTGTGATAATTATAAGAACGGTTTTGAAGCTGCAAAAAAAATTAAAATACCAACGTTGTCAATTCTTGCTTCTGACGATAAAATGTGTCCAGTAAAAGAAGGTATGAAATTAGCAGAACTAATTGATGGAAGCAAAGTAGAAATAATAGATAATTGCGGACATATGATGCTTTTAGAGGAAGCAGATAGAGTATTAAAAGTACTTAAAGAGTTTATAACTACAAATTTTCCTGTGAAAGATAATTAATTTTTTTATTTAAATATAAAAAATAGATTGAGGCACTTACAAGGAATATTGAACTTATCTGGTGCAATGATGCCAGAATTATTTGTGCTCCATTTAATAGTGTTAGAATACCTAAGATCACTTGAGATAACAGAAAAATTCCAACAAGATTAATTGCTAAAAAAGAACCTTTAATTTTTTTTTTATAAACTTTAAAAAAGATTAAAATATAAAAAAACAATATTATATAAGCCAAGTTTCGATGAATAAATTGAACTAACGATGCATCACTAAAAGCAGCTAAATTGAATAAATTTATTAATTTATTATCATCTGGAAAATAATTATTTCCCATCAATGGCCATGAATTATAAATAAGACCTGCATCCATTCCAGATACAAAGGCACCTATTATAATTTGTAAAAAAATTAAAATTAATAATGTAAAAGGAAAAAAGAAATTTAATTTTGGTTGTTCTTTTATTCTAATATTTAATTTTAAGTAATTCCAAAAAATTAAAGATAAAATTAAAAATGCTACAATTAAGTGCAATGACAGACGAAAATGACTTACATCAATTCTATCTATTAAACCACTTGAAACCATATACCAGCCTAGAAACCCTTGGAAACAAATAAGAAAAAATATAAAATAATAATTTATTAATTTTTTTATGCTTAGCTTGAATGTAAAATAAACTAAAGGAATAAAAAATACTATTCCTATCAATCTTCCTAAAAATCTATGTGCCCATTCCCACCAAAAAATAATCTTAAATTCACTTAAAGTCATTGAGTAATTTTGAATCTTAAACTCTGGTATAAGTTTATATTCTTCAAAATAATTAATCCATTTTTCATTACTAAAAGGAGGTAAGGTTCCTGAAAATAATTCCCATTTTGTGATTGATAGACCAGAATCAGTCAATCTAGTTAGCCCTCCAACTATTATCATTATTACAATTAAAAAAAACATTAAGATAAGCCATATCGAAACTCTATTTCGGATTATATTATTTTCTATATACATATATTAATAAATATAATAGTTATTGTGAAATCCAATTTAATAAATGTCGCCACTAAAAAGAAAAAAGCTAGGTAAAATTAGATCCCAGTTGGATATATTAGATAACTCTTTGATTAAAATAATAAAAAAAAGAACTAGTTTAGTAAAAAAAGTACTAGCACTTAAAGAAAAAAAAAATCAAATTGTTGATCAAAAAAGAATTAAACTAATTTTAAATAATATAAGAAAAAAATCTATTAAAAATAAAATAGATCCAAAAATTACAAATCGAATTTGGAAAAATATGATTTGGTCTTATATTGATTTTGAAAGACGAAATTTTAAAAAAAAATAATTATTTGCTGTGAGGTGGAAGTTTTTTTTCCACAAAAGTTTCGTGTTTTCTAGTAGCAGGATTGTACTTTTTAGCAGAAAGTTTCACCTTTGCTTTTTCTCCACCCGCAGGTTTTTTAACATAATAAAAGAAAGGGCTATCAGGTTTTGATTCTGGGACTAGTCTAACTTTTATGTGTGTTTTTTTTGCCATTTTATTTTAATTTTTTTAAGTTTTTTACAATTTTAGAAATCTTAACTAATTTATTTTTAAAATTATCAGCTTTTATAGAATTATTTGCCATTTCGTCAAGTTCTAAAGATTGATCTCCATTAAGTATTTTTTTAACGCCATTAATGGTCATGCCCTGTTCTTTAAGTAGAAATTTAACTTTTTTAAGAAGATTAATACAATTTTCATCATAATACCTTCTATTAGAATTTAAGATTTTAGGTTTTATTTGCTTAAATTGAGTTTCCCAAAACCTTATTATATGAGTTGGAAGTTCACCCTTCTTATTGGATTTTAGATTTAATATTTTAGCAACTTCACCTATCGTTTTATAAGCACTATCAGATTTATCCATTATCTTTTGAATTTACAAAATTTTTAAATTCTTTTGAGGGTTTAAATAGAACAACATCTCTACTTGAAATTATTTTGCTCTCTTGAGTTTTTGGATTTCTTCCTATTCTTGATTTTTTTTGTCTAATAGAAAAAGTTCCAAATTTTGATAACTTTAATTTTTTTTGTTGTTTAATATTATCAACAATTGTTGATAAAAAATCCTCAATAAGGTTTTCTGAAATTTGCTTCGAAAAACCTAATTGCATATAAACTACATTAACTAAGTCTTTTTTAGTTAAATTTGTTCTCATGATTTAAATATTTTGCTTGATCTTTTCTATCAAATTACCTTTTACAATTCTATGACAAACATCTAAAGAATTTGAAAATCCTATATAATCTGTCCCACCATGGCTTTTCACAACTGGATGATCAAGGCCAAGGAATATAGCACCATTATAAAGTCTTGGATCTAGACGTTTTTTAAATTTATTTAAATTTGAAATGTTTAATAATGATGAAATTTTTCCGATAATAGATCCAGTCATAGCTTTTTTAAGTTCACTTGTGATAAAGTTTGCTGTGCCCTCAGCAGTTTTTAAAGCTACGTTCCCAGTAAAACCATCAGAAACAATTACATTAACATTTCCATCCATTAAATGGTTTCCCTCTACATAGCCAGAAAAGTTAAAGTTTATAGATTTTCTATCATTTAGAATTTGGTATGTTTCTTTTATGGTTTCATGTCCTTTAATTTCTTCTGATCCTATATTTAGCAAACCTACATTAGGTTTTTCTCCTTGGTATAATGATGTAAAAAGAGATGCACCCATTATAGAAAAATCAAGTAAATTTTTAGAACTACATTCAATATTAGCACCTAAATCTAAAACTACACTCATTCCTTTTTTATTTGGCCACAATGCAGATAAAGCTGGTTTATCGATGCTTTCAATCATTTTAAGGTTGAGTTTAGAAATAACCAACAGTGCGCCTGTATTACCTGCTGATAAAACAATATCTGCTTCCTTTTTCTTAACACTTTCAATAGCTAACCACATACTAGTATTTTTTCCTCTTTTAGCACCTTCTAAAGGACTGTCAGTGCTTTTAACCACATCTATAGTGTGGACGATTTCGTAAAAATCATTTTTGATTTTATTACCAATAAGTTTGCTAATTATTTTTTCATCACCAAAAATTCTATAAAATATATTTTTATTTTGATTATGGTTAAGTATTATTCCATCAATAATTTTATTTGGTGAGTTATCTCCACCCATTGCATCAACTGCAATTTTAATCAGGTCAGTCATTATAGGTTTTTTATTATTCTTTTGGGTCTAAAACTTGTCTACCCTTGTACATACCAGTTTTTAAATCTAAATGATGAGATAACCTATACTCACCTGATTTTTTATCTTCAACAATATTTTTTATTGAATATTTCATCGTTTGAGCTCTTCTCATTCCAGTTCTGGAAGGGGTTTGTTTACGTTTTGGTACAGCCATAATTATGGGTTACTTACACTTTTTAAATAAGAATTCAAAGTTTTTTTTGATAAATTATCATTAAATTGTTCAAAATAATCAATCAATTCATTAATTTCTTTAAAATCACCTAAAAAGAGAGAAAATTTCTCAATTTTTTGTGACCTGGTTAAATTTTTCCAAAAATGTATTTCGGAAACCATGGAGTGAAATAAATTAATGTAATTTTTCATCTTCTTATTTATTGATTGGTCACCATATCCAATCTCTCTTATGCTAAGTTCAAGTTGCCTAAAGTTAAAATCATAAATTTCTTGTAAAATAATCTTATTTTCTTCATTTTTGAAATTTTTTAAAAAAAACGCAAAATGTAATAAAAATAAAGATAATCTATCTGAAAAATTATCTTTACGATTTAAAGATTTATAAAGATCTTTATTTCTAGTGTAATTTATCAAATTGTTATAAATATAAAGATATTTTTCATTCATGATTAAACTATTTTATATAATTTTTACAATTTTAATAGCCACAAGTTGTAGCTTAAAACCAATTGACAAATATCATGGTGTTGCCTTTTTAGAAAAAAAACAAGAAAAATTATTAATAAATAAGAGTAATAAAAACGACATAATCAGGATATTAGGAGCTCCATCTACACAGAGTGTTTTAGAAGAGGATTTGTGGATTTATATTGAAAACCGTAAATCAAAATCTTCTATACTTAAACTAGGCAAAGAAATTGTATTAACAAGCAATGTTCTTGTTCTTGAAATTGACAATAGAGGTGTATTAAAAAATAAAAAGTTTTATAACATTGACGATCAAAATGATCTTATTTTTAGCAAAAATGAGACTGCAATGTCTGATAAAGATAGTTTTGTTTATGGAGTTTTATCTAGCTTAAAACAAAAGATTGATAGCCCAAAGAGAAATAAATAAATTTTTTTATGAATGACTCAAATAAATGAGTCATTCAATAATTTCTTAATATTATCCCGCAATCACAGCTAACAACATTAATGCAACTATGTTTGTAATCTTTATCATTGGATTTACAGCTGGACCTGCTGTATCTTTATATGGATCTCCAACAGTATCACCTGTTACAGCAGCTTTGTGAGCTTCTGAACCTTTTCCACCATGATTTCCATCTTCAATATATTTTTTAGCATTGTCCCATGCTCCACCACCAGCTGTCATTGATACCGCAACAAATAAACCAGTAATTATTACACCAAGCAACATTGCTCCAACAGAAGCTAATGCAGCAACTTGTCCACCAATAGAGAAAATTATAAAATAAAGAACCACTGGAGAAAGGACAGGAAGTAATGATGGTATAATCATTTCTTTAATGGCTGCCACAGTTAAAAGATCAACCAACTTAGCATAATCAGGTTTTTGTTTTCTTTTCATAATACCAGGGAATTTTTTAAATTGTCTTCTTACTTCTACTACAACTGCTCCACCTGCTCTTCCAACAGCTTGCATTCCCATTGAACCAAAGAGATAAGGTAACATTCCACCAATTAATAAACCAACAACTACATAAGGATTAGATAAATCAAAAGTTACTACTATTCCTTCTAATGCAGATCCTGTTTCTTTTGAAAAATGTTTGATATCCTCAGTATAAGCAGCGAATAAAACTAAAGCTCCTAAACCAGCAGATCCAATTGCATAACCTTTTGTCACAGCTTTTGTTGTATTACCAACAGCATCTAATGCATCAGTGGTTTTTCTAACTTTTTTATCAAGATTAGACATTTCAGCAATTCCACCAGCATTATCAGTAACTGGTCCGTAAGCGTCTAGCGCAACAACCATACCGGCTAATGCAAGCATTGTAGTTACTGCAATTGCAATACCAAAAAGACCAGCAATAGAATTTGTAATAAGTATACCTGCAACAATTATTAATGCAGGAATAGCAGTTGCTTCCATAGAAACAGCCAAACCTTGAATAACGTTGGTACCATGACCAGTTGTAGAAGATAATGCAACAGATTTTACTGGTCTGTAACTTGTTCCTGTATAGTATTCAGTGATCCAGATTAATAATCCAGTAATAACTAATCCTATGACACCACAATAATATAAATCCATTCCATTAAAAGTTTTATCATTTATTGTATATTCATTTGTAAAACCAATTACATGATCTGTAACAGGCCATAATATTACTAAAGATGCTACTGCAGAGACAACAAATCCTTTATACAAAGCATTCATAACGTTATTACTTTTTCCAAGTTTTACGAAAAATGTTCCAATAATAGATGTTAATAAACATGCTGCACCAATAGATAAAGGGTAGATCATCATATTAAGATCACCAACAAAGAAAATTGAAGATAATACCATTGTTGCAACAATTGTAACTGCATAAGTTTCAAACAAATCAGCAGCCATACCAGCACAATCTCCTACGTTATCACCAACGTTATCTGCAATTACAGCAGGGTTTCTAGGATCATCTTCTGGAATTCCAGCCTCAACTTTTCCAACTAAATCAGCACCAACATCTGCACCTTTTGTAAAAATTCCACCACCTAATCTTGCAAAAATAGAAATTAGGGAAGCGCCAAAACCTAATGCTACTAAAGCATTTACAATTTCTCTTTCATCAACATTAGATTTCAATAATATATAGTAATAAACAGCTATAGATAATAATGCTAAACCAGCAACCAACATTCCAGTTACAGCACCAGATTTAAATGCAACGGATAGACCTTGAGCTAAGCCTTTTCTAGATGCTTCTGCTGTTCGTACGTTAGCTTCTACAGAAACTAACATACCAACGTACCCTGCAATACCTGATAGAGCAGCACCAATTAAATAACCAAGACCTACTAGTGGACTAAATGCAATACTCACAATTACTAAAACTACAGCACCAACAATAGCAATAGTTTTGTACTGTCTTGCTAAATATGCTTTTGCACCAATTTGAATTGCAGATGCAATGTCTTGCATTTTTGCATTTCCTGCACTTGAATTAAGAATGTTTTTACCAGTTAAAAATCCATAAACGATAGATAATAAACCAGCTCCAATTGTGTATAATAGTATTGTTTCGACTGTTCCGCTCATATTAACCTTAAGTTGTTGGTTGTTAAATTTTTAAGCCCGCACAATACAAAAAAAGATAGAAAAGACAACGATTAACTTCTAAAACCGATGAATATAACCTTTGGATTTAGCTTGTATTTGCTTACCTTTTTCATCAAATATCAAAGATCTATCTTTACCAGATATAATTTTACCAATTTTAGTTATTTTAATTCCAGTTGTTTTAGAAGCTTTTTGAATGATTCTAGCTTTTTTGATATCTGCAGTAAATAATATTTGATAATCATCACCGTTAGAAATTAGATTAATTTTATTCAATCTTTGTTTTTTAATTAAATTACTCAATTTATTGGAAACAGGAATTTTATTTTCAAATAAGTGAAATGATAAACTTTGTCTATTAATCATTTTTGATAAATCATCAATTAATCCATCTGAAACATCAATAGAGCTGTTTGCAAATTTCAATAAATATTTTGTTAAATTTAAAGGTAAATCTGGTTTGTAATATTTATCTACAAAGAATAATTTGTCTTTATTTTTAAATTTAACTTTATTACTTAATGCTTTAAGTCCTAAATAACTATCTCCCAAATTTCCAGTCACATAAATGTCATCATTAGATTTAGCTTTATTACGATAAATTATTTTATTCGAATATCCCAAAGAAGTGATTGTAAAACTTAGTTTGCTTGAAAAGGTTGTATCTCCTCCACATAAATTTAATTTAAATTTATTTTGTTCTGATTTAAGTGACTTTGAAATTTTATATAAATTATTTTTTGTAAATGTTTTTTTATTACCTGAACCAGAAATGAAATAAAACTTTGGTGTTACTCCTTTACAAATTAAATCAGAAATTGATGACCTTAATATTTTTTTAATTACTAAATCTGGGGATTTAAAATCATAAAAATGTGTACCAATATTGTATGTATCAACAGATATAACAACACCCGTTTTTTTATCAAAAAAAACATCATCGTTTAGGTTAAGAGCAGATTTATTTTTTTTAGCTATATTTAAAAAATAATTATTTATTAGATCAAATTCATGCATTGTTAGATCTTAATTTTTTTCCAACGTTGTCTAATAAAGCATTAAGATACTTTGTTTGTGAATCTTCAAGAAAAAAATTAGATGAATTTAAATATTCTTTAATAATTATATTAATAGATAAATTTGGCTTATACATAAATTCATAAGTTGCTGCTTTTAAAATTGTTTGAAAAACTTTGTCTAATTTTTCAAATACAAATTCATCACCTAATTTATTATTTAATTCATCTAAAATAAGATCGTTTCTTTCTATCGTTCCTAAAACAATATCTTTAATAAATTTTTTAAATCTGTGTTTTGGAAAATCTAAATCATCATCTTCATTATAAAATTTACCATACAATTTCTGAATAATTATAACTCTAGGGTTATTTTTTGGATTAAAATGAGTTCTCATTTTTGAGACAAAACTGAAATCACAGCTTCTGCAGCTTCAGCACCCTTTTTTCTTCTTGCTCTTGCTTGAGCCATATTAAGACAGGTGATTATTCCATTTCCAATTGGTTTTTTACTGTCTATAGATAATTTCATTATGGCATCTGTTGAAGCTTGAGAAATAAAATCAAAGTGTGGTGTTTGACCTTTAATTACACATCCTAAAGCTAAAAAACCATCATATTTTTTTAAATTTTTTGAAATTGTAACTGGAATTTCAAAAGCACCGGGTACCTTAATAATTTTTATTATATTTTTTTTTGGAATTATTTTTAAAGCACTTCTTATTAAGCCATTAGAAATATCTTTATAATAATCTGCTACAACAATTAAATATTTTTTTTTCATCAAATTAATTCCTGTTTTGTAATTTTTATACCATAACCATCAAGACCAATAACTTTTTTTGGTGATTTAGTGATTAATATCATGTTTTTAATTTTTAAGTCTTTAATAATTTGAGCTCCAATACCATAATTTCTTATTAACTTGTCATTTCCTTTTTTATAAAAGTCTTTGTTTTTATAATCTTTTAATGTCTGAGTTACTGATTTTAAATTTGAGTCTTTGATAAATACTAAAACACAATTTTGATATTTTTTAAAATAATTTAAGGTCTTGTTAAATGAATTTGGTAATGATTGATTTATTAGATAGTTTTGGACGACATTAGACGAAATTACTCTTACTCTTGGATTAATACCTTTTTTTATTTTACCTTTAATTAACGCAAAATGTTCTGAGCCATCTAAAAGATTCTCATAAATTCTAATATTGTATTTTTGATTTTTTACATCAATCTTGCTTTGCTTTTTAAGTTTAATAAGCTTTTCTTTTTTTAGTCTATATGCAATCAGATCTTCTATCTTTCCAATTTTTAGTTTATGTTTTTTTGCAAAATTAAATAAATCGTGACCTTTGGCCATTGTTCCGTCTTCATTCATAATTTCACAAATTACAGAAGAATTATTTTTTTTTGCTAATTTAGATATATCAACTGAAGCTTCAGTGTGCCCTGCTCTAACAAGCACTCCACCATCTTTGGCTATAATTGGAAACACGTGACCAGGTGAAACAATCTCATTTTTATTTACATTTTTTTTTGAAGCAATTTTGATTGTTTTCGCTCTATCTTTGGCAGATATACCTGTTGTTATTCCTTTTTTTGCTTCAATAGAAATTGTAAATGCCGTCTTGTTTCTTGATTGATTTACTGGAGACATTAAAGATAAATTTAATCTTTTTGCTTGAAGTGAATCAAGTGCTAAACAAATTAAGCCTCGCCCGTGTTTTGCCATGAAGTTAATGTTCTTTGCATTTGTGTCTGATGTTGAAATAACTAAATCTCCTTCATTTTCTCTTTTTTCATCATCTACTAAAATAAACATACCGCCTTTTTTAGCTATGCTTATAATTGACTCTATTGACGCGAAATTATTTTTTTCCATTAAAATAATTCCTAACGTATTTTGATAAGATATCTATCTCTATGTTGACTAAACTAGTTTTTTTTAAAGTTGATAAATTCGTTTCTTTATAAGTGTGAGGGATAATCCAAATTTGGAAACCTTTTTTAGTCACTTTTGAAATTGTAAGAGAAATACCGTTTACACAAATTGATGCTTTTTCTATTAAGTGTTTTCTTTCCTTTTTGGGTAAAACAAATTCAAAAAGGAAAGATCTATCTATTTTTTTGATACTTAATACTTTACCAACGGTATCAACATGTCCTTGACAAATATGTCCTGAAATTTTTGTCCCATATTTTAAAGGTAATTCTAAGTTTATTTTATCCTTTATTTTTAAAAATTTGAATTTTGATCGAATTATCGTTTCTTTCGAAAGATAAAATTCCATAATTTTGGATTTATATGAAATTAAAGTTAGACAAACACCATCACAGGCAACAGACAAACCAATATCTTTATTGGATACTTTAACATTACTTTTCACAAAAATGTTAAGACCTTTAGGTCTTTTTATAATTTTAGTAATAGTACCTTGGTTATAAATTATTCCGTTAAACATTTTTCTAACTATATAGTGTTATTCTGTCTTTACGTAAATTGAGATTTAGATTAATTTTTGTCTTATATTTTTGATTTAATATTATTTGACTACTAAATTTTAAATATTCGAGGTTTTTAGAAAGATTTTTTGGACTTTTATATAAATAAAATTTATTAAATATTTTATTCTTAATCAGTGAATTTGTTAATTTATCTCCTCCTTCAATTAGTAAATTTCTGCATCCATAATTATATAATTTTTTCAAAATTAATTTAATGTCAAATCTGTTATTTCGATCAATTCGAGATTTAATTAGATGAATGCCTTTTCTTTTAAATTTTGAAATTTTGAATTTGTCTGCTTTATTATAAAAAATTAAAGTATTTTTATTATTAGAGGATTTTATTATATAACTGTTTATTTTAGAATTTAACTTGTTATCTAAAATAATTCTTTTTGGAGAAAATTTTTCAAAACCCTTCAAACGACAATTTAATTTTGGATTATCTTTATTTAGTGTTTTGTGAGTAATCATCAAACTATCATTTTGATATCTCAACATGTGTGTAAACTGATCTGAATAAGAATTTGTAATCTTTTTCTGGTTCTTGCTGTAAATAATATTATTTTTTGAAATAGCTATTTTACCAGTGACGAAGGGTAATTTTTTCTTTCTATTAAAAAAATACGGTAAATAAAAACTTTCAATTTTACTTTTTAATAAACCTTTTTTTACAATTATTTTTTTTGACTTTAAAATTTTAAAACTTTTATTTCTTACTCTTTTGTCTATGTCGGTAACAGCATATATAACCTCTGAAATTTTTGATTTAATTATCGTGTCAGTACATGGTGGTGTTAAACCATGATGGCAGCATGGTTCTAAAGTAACATACATTTTTGAGCCATCTAATTCTTCAAAACTATTTTTAATCGCATTAAATTCGGCGTGTGGTCTTCCATTAAATGAAGTTTGTCCTATAGAAATAATTTTATCATTTTTGACAATAACACAACCTACAGAAGGATTTGATCCGGTCTGTCCTTGACGAGATTTAGCCAAGTCTAAGGCTAATTCCATATAAAATTTATCTTTTGATGAAAATTTATCTTTTTTTGTAGACATCAAGCTTGTCCACGAATTGTACGAAATCTTTTTCTTCTCTAAAATTTCTATATACAGATGCAAATCTCACATATCCAACTGGGTCTAAATCTTTTAATCCATCCATAACCATTGTCCCAATTGTATTTGTTGATATCTCTCCTTGTCCTAGTTCTTCAAGAGATCTTGAAATGTTACTGATGAATTTTTCTATTGTAGCCGTATCTATTGGTCTTTTTTTTAGTGCAATGTAGATCGATTTAGATAATTTATCACGATCAAATGATGATTTTCTTCCATTTTTTTTAACAACCATCAATTCTCTAAATTGAATTCTTTCAAATGTAGTAAATCTTTCACCACATATGCACAATCTTCTTCTTCTTATTGCGGTACCATCCTCAGTTGGACGTGAGTCTACAACAGATGTATCACCTTTTTTTTCACACGGACAAATCATTTGCTAAAGGTTCTTATATATCGGAAATGACGAAGTTAAAGAAATAACTTCATTTTTTACTTCTTCTTCTATTTTGCTGTTATCTGATGGGTTTTCTGATAGACCTTTTAGCGTTTTTGTAATTAACTCACCTACTGTTTTAAACTCATTTAAACCAAAACCGCGTGTTGTAGCAGCCTGTGTTCCTAATCTAATTCCAGATGTAATCATAGGTTTTTCTGTATCAAAAGGTATACCATTTTTATTACATGTAATATTTGCTCTTGATAAACTCTCAGCTGCAAGATTGCCTTTTACATTATAAGGCCTTAAATCTACCAACATCAAATGAGTATCTGTTCCATCTGAATAAATTTTAAATCCATTATTTTTTAAAGTTTCTGCAAGTATTTTGGCATTTGCTAAAACAGATTTGATATAATCTTGAAATTCTGGTTGTAAGGCTTCCAAAAATCCAGCTGCCTTAGCTGCAATGATATGCATCAAAGGTCCTCCTTGATAACCAGGAAAGACTGCTGTATTAAATTTTTTAGCAAGATCTTCGTGATTAGTTAAAATTATACCACCTCTAGCACTTCTGAATACTTTGTGTGTAGTTGAGGTAACAACATGTGCATAGTCACAA
>CACLRF010000014.1 GCA_902609235.1 uncultured Pelagibacteraceae bacterium | reverse complement strand
GGTTTATTTTTTCAGTTATGTTATCAATTTCACAAATTCTTAACTTTAGCATTTACGGGACAATCGATTAAATTTGGGAACTTTACTTGTTTATCAAAATTAACTGTAAAGAAACTGCTAGATGAAAAAGCTACCTGGAATAGTTTTTCTGGTTCATTAAAAAAAATAGAAAAAGATTTAATTTCTACTCCATCCACAAGAGGCAAAAGATATTTTGGACCATCTCAAATGAGTTTCTTTAATTTATTAAAACACTCTCTTTCTATTATTAGTGTTTTTAGAAAAACTGTTTTGATTCGATCAGCTTTATTTATTATTTTTTATATATTACTAATTAAAAGTTATGCCTCAGTAATTACATCTTTACCTTTAGTTTTGTTATTAGTAATGATTTATTCAATTTCTAGTTTAGCTTTAAGAGAAAATATTGAGGAATTTAATAATTCTTTAACAAATATCCATGATATTGAAAAAATAAAATAAATTTTTTATAGTTTTTAAAAAATGAAAAATTTTTTTAGAAAAGTTGCATATGGAATAGGTCCTAATGAGGACGTTCCTTCTGACCCTTTGAATTGGGCGCTTGATCAATTGAATGAAGTCCCAGATTTAAGTTGGACAGGCAAAATACACTCCGAAAAAGAATTAAGAAAACATTATAGAGATTGGGTTTATGGTGACAGAAAAGTTTTGAGGAAAAAATATAAAGACAACAAAACTTTATATAAAACCCACAAGGATATTTTAAGACATCAAACAGGACAAAAGTTTTGGGAGTCTTTAGAAATTTCAATTAGGCATAACGAAGGTATAAATAGTCAACACCCGGTCTTAGCAAAACTATGGATGTTTTGGGGAAATTTTTTTGCAATTAGTGAAAAAGATTTTTTAGCCAATTACTCAACAGGTCCATATCACAGAGAAATTATTCGACCAAATTTAAATCAATCATTTGAAAAAATGGTTTATGACGTAACCACCTCTTGGGCCATGATTCATCATTTAGATAATAGTGAAAGCGCAGGACCTAAGAGTGTCACAGCTAGTGAGGAATGGAGGCGTAGAAAAAAAGAACCTGCAACAATTAATGAAAATCATGGAAGAGAGCTCTTGGAGTTACATACAGTTTCACCAAAAGCTGGATACACGCAAGAAGATGTCATTCAATTAGCATATATTATGACAGGTTGGCAGCATAGATGGAGTAAAAAAAATTTAGAAACAGGAAATGTTTGGTTTAATTCTGAATATCACCAAAGAGGAAAAAAAACTGTTTTAGGAAAAGAATATAAAAAAGGAAAAAAAGCTTTAGCTGCTGTGATAAAGGACTTGGTTAATCATCCAAATTGTAGAGATTTTGTAGCTGAAAGACTTTGTAGATATTTAATTACAGATGAACCTACAAAAGAGATGAAACAACCAATTATTGATGCATTTAAAAAATCTGATGGATTTATTCCAGAAATTCATAAAGCAGCAATTAAAGTAGCATTTGAATACAATGATAAATATAAAAAATTTCAAACACCGGAAAATTGGTTAATTCAAGTTGCTAAGTTAGGAAATTTACAATGGCCGCCTTCTCCAGAGGAAATGGCATCGTATGAACTGGGAACACAACCATCAAGAAAACAAAGATCACCTGAAAGACTTTTAAAAAATATAGGTCATCATCCGTATAGAGCTAAACAACCCAATGGTTGGTCAGATCATTCAGATGATTGGATATCGCCAGAATTATTAATCAGAAGACTTGTTTATGCAAAAGCAAGTTATAATTTTTCTAAAATGGAAAATAATAAGAATGCTATATATTATGAAAGTATTGTTGAAAAAAATTTTGACAATCCAAATAAAATAATGAAATACTTAAATCAAAAGAATAGAGCTGTTGAAAAACATACTTTACTTTTTAACCACCCAGAGTTTTTAAAAGCATGAAGATATCAAGAAGAGATTTTTTAAAGACGACAGCACTTACATCACTGTATTTTGCAGGATTTGGTGGTCAAGCCTATGCAAGCTCAAGCAAAAAGAAAAATTTAGTAATTATAATGCTTCGTGGAGGAATGGATGGTTTATGTGCAATTCCAGTTAAAGGTGACAAAAATTTTGAGAAATTAAGAAGTAAGATTAATCTTGATAGAACTTTAAAATTAACATCAGATTTTGACTTACACCCAGCATTAAAAACATTCAAAAGTCTTTGGGATCAAAATTTAAGTGCAGCAGTGCATGCAACAAATATCCCTTATACAGGTAGATCACATTTTGATGGCCAAAATTTAATGGAGTCTGGTGGTAAAATACCTTACCAAGAAAAAACAGGTTGGCTTGGAAGAGGAATGAAAACAGCTGGATTAACGGGACAAGGATTGGCTTTGGCTTTGCCAATGCCTTTATTGATTAGAGGCGTTCCAATGAATAATAATTATTTTCCTGTAGGTCGTAGTTTACCATACCCTTCTACACTAGAATTAATTCAAAAAGCGTACAAAGAGTATGATGAAAAGCTTTTAAATGAAAATTTAGAAATTATTTTAACAAGAGATTTTAACAACAGATCAAGCGATGACGCTTGGATTTTAGCTTCTAGTGCAGGTACAGAATTGTCAAAACCTAACGGCCCTAAAGTTGCTGTATTTGAAGTAGATGGCTTTGATACCCATGCTGCTCAAGGGGCAACAGATGGTGCTCATGCAGATTGCCTATCCGATTATGATAATATTGTTAGATCTTTAAAATCTTCAATGTCTGAGGAGGCATTTAATAATACTCTGGTTTTAACACTCACAGAGTTTGGAAGAACAATTAAACAGAATAGTAGTAATGGAACAGAGCATGGTTATGGATCAGCTATTTTAATGGCTGGTGGATTGGTTAAAAAAGCACAAGTTCATACTGATTGGCCAGGATTAAATAGAAAAGAATTATTTGAAGGAAGAGACTTAAATTCTACAATAGACTCTAGAGCAATTTATGCTTCAGCAATGTCTACAGTTTTTGATGTAGATTTTAAGAAAATTATTAAAGAAGTTTTCTGGGGAGAAAATTTACCAAATTTATCTGATAAACTATTTAAAGCTTAACATTAATCAGATAAGTTATTCTTAATTTTATGAGCAAAATTAAGAACATACTTTTTATAATGGCTGATCAATTGAGGTGGGATTATTTATCTTGTTATGGTCATCCTCATTTGAAAACTCCACACATTGATAGTTTAGCAAAAAAAGGAGTTCAGTTTGAATCTGCTTTTGTGCAATCACCTGTATGTGGCCCTTCAAGAGCATCTTACTATACTGGAAGAACTGTTTTTAGTCATGGTTCAACTTGGAACCAAGTTCCACTTCCAATAGGCGAACTAACTATTGGAGATTATCTTCGTCAATCAGGAATAAGAACTGGTGTTGTTGGAAAAACACATATGAGACCAGATTTAGAGGGTATGAGTAGATTAGGTATTACAAAGGATACTGAAATAGGATTAATTGTTAGTGAACCAGGGTTTGATCCCTATGAAAGAGATGATGGACTTCATCCAAATAATCAAATTAAAAATTCAAAAAAAACTTTATCTTATAATGAATGGTTAAATAAACTTGGATACGATGGACCAAATCCATGGAATGATTGGGCTAATTCTGCTGAAGGTGAAAATGGAGAAATTTTAAGTGGTTGGAGATTAAGAAATTCTAATAAAGCTGCAAGAATTCCAGAGAAACATTCTGAAACAGCTTTCATGACTAATCGTGCAATGGAATTTATTGAAGAGAGTAAAGATAAACCATGGTTTTTACATTTGTCTTATATAAAACCCCATTGGCCTTACATGGCACCAGCCCCTTATCATAATATGTATTCAGCCAATGAATTTTATCCTGTGCATAGAAACGATGCTGAAAGAAATAATGATCATCCAGTTTACAAAGCATTTATGGAAAATAGTATTTCCAAAACTTTTTCAAAAGACGAAGTCAGAAACACAGTTCTATCTGGATACATGGGTTTGATTAAACAAATTGATGATAATTTGGGAAGATTATTTAAGTTTTTAGAAGATGTGGGTCATATGGATGATACCATGATCATATTTACCTCAGATCATGGAGATTACCAAGGTGATCATTGGTTAGGTGAAAAAGAATTATTTCATGAACAATCTGTAAGAGTACCAATGATAATCTATGATCCAAGTGAACATGCAGATAAAACTAGAGGTACTAAAGAAAAAAGATTTATCGAAGCAATAGATTTACTTCCAACTTTTTTAGATGCAGTAGAAAGTCCAGTAAGCAAACACAGATTAGAAGGAAATTCTTTAATGCCTATAATAAAAGGAGATGATCCAAAGAATTGGAAAGATTTTGTATTTAGTGAAATTGATTATTCGTTTAATGAAGCTCGAAAAATTCTTAATTTAGGAGCATCTGATGCTAGAGCTTTCATGATTAGAAATAATGAATGGAAATATATTTATTATAAAGGATTTGAGCCTCAACTATTTGATTTAAAAAATGATCCAGAGGAATTTAATGATTTGGGTAAATCTGAAAAACATTCAAAAGTCAGAGAAGAAATGAAAGAATTACTTCTTAAAAGAATAATTGATAGAAAAAATAGAATTGCAGCAACTGATGAGTTTGTAACCAAAGAAAGAGATTATACTAAAGATGATGGTATAATGATTGGAGTTTGGTAGTAGCTAAGGAGTCATTAAACTTGGCAGATACAAACATATTGCTGGAAATGCAATAATCAATGCAAGCCTTATTACATCAGTAAGTAAAAAAGGAACAGTGCCAAACCATATAGTTTGAAGAGGAGTATTTTGCATCACACCTTTAATGACAAACAAATTCATTCCAACTGGAGGAGAAATTAAACCAAATTCAACAACTATAACTGCAAAAATACCAAACCAAACAGGGTCTATTCCTGCATCAACTATTACTGGATAAAAAACTGGAATAGTTAAAAATAGCATTGCCAATGAGTCCATTACAGTTCCAAGCACCAGATAGATTACACATATAACTAAAATAATTCCTAATGGTGTTAGTTCTAAATAATTTATAAAGTCAACCACCGCAAAAGGTAATTGTGTGACTGTAATTAAGTAGTTGAATATACTTGCTCCAATTACAATTAAATATAAAGAACCAACAGTTTTAATTGTTGTCCATAAGGCTTCTTTCAATAAATTTAATGTGAGTTGCCCTCGAGCAAAAATAAATATCAAAACCAAGATTACCCCAACAGCAGCACTTTCTGTAGCTGTAAAGAAACCTAAATAAAGCCCCCCCATAATTATTGCGAAGATCAAAAAAATTGGAAAAACTTTTGTAATAGCCGCAATTCTTTCTTTTAGTGGCATCTTATTTCCATGCCCACCATGCGAAGGATAGATTATTAGATAAACTCTTATTGCTACCATATATAAAATCACAGCTATTAAACCTGGTATTAATGCTGCAAAGAAAAGTTCTTGAACAGATTGTTCTGTTAGATATGCATAAATTACTAAAATTACACTTGGTGGAATAATAATTCCAAGAGTACCGCCTGATGCAATTGATCCACTAATCAAAGCATCGCTATAACCATGTCTTTTCATTTCTGGTCCAGCCATTTGAGACATCGTAGCTGCTGTTGCAATTGAAGATCCACATATCATTCCAAATCCAGCACAAGCACCAACAGTGGACATTGCTAACCCACCTTTATAGTGACCAACCACCGCGTAAGCAGCATCATACAAATTCCTTGATAAATTGGCGCTGTTTGCAAGATTTCCCATTAAAACGAAAAGAGGAAGCACCGATAAAGTATACTTTGATACTGCATCAAAAGGAGCGGTACCTAAAACAAAAATAGCAGGATCAAAACCAGAGATTAATGCAAAACCAGTAAAACCAACTAGCAACATTGCAATTCCAATAGGAATATTTAATACCATTAGTATTAAGACTGCTGCAAAAGCTATACCACCATTTATAATTGGATCCATTTCCATTATATATCTTTCAAGTTTGTCTTAGTTTCAGATAAATCATTTATAAACCAAATAATAATTGCAAGTACACTTAACCACATTCCTATTGAGCAGATAAAATAAAATGGATAAAAGTATAATTCTAAATCAAGAGTAACTCTTTCATTACCCATAAATTTTATTGAGGTTTTAGTAGTAGCATAAGCCATTAGCGACATTATTATTATCATTAAAATAAATTTAAGAATTATTAGATAAGTTTTAAATCTTCCTAAATTTAAATTATTAATAAAATCTGCAGAAACGTTTGCATTTAAAAAAAAAGCTCTAGGCATTGCAAGAAATGCAACCAAAGCCATTCCAATTTCAACTAGTTCAATGGTACCGGTGACAGGGGAATTTAAAAATCTTCGTCCAAAGACATCACAAAATGTTAACACCGATAATAACAAAAGTATTATTCCAGAAGCTATTGCTGAATAATCAAATATTTTATTCATTTTTTATTTTTTTTAAAATGTATCTTCAATTTTGCTAAACATTAGCATATAAGGTTTCTTTTAAACAGAAAGTATTAATTATGAAATTCATTTCTTACAAACATAACTCAGAACCAAAATTTGGTATTATAGATAATAATTTAATTACAGATCTTACAGGAAAAATATCAGGCGCAGATACTCTAAAAGATCTAATTTTAAAAAATGGTATCCCAGAGGCTAAAAAATTTGCACAAACAAATCCTGGAAAAATAAATGTTGGTGATGTTGAGTATTTACCTTTAATTCCAAATCCTGGTAAGATAATTTGTGTAGGTTTAAATTATAGCGAGCATGTAAAAGAGACTAATAGAACTGTTGAAGAAAACCCAGTTATCTTTCACCGTTTTCCAGAAAGTCAAACCGCACATTTACAAGCGATACAAAGACCAATTGCTTCAGATAATTTAGATTTTGAGGGCGAGATGGCTGTAATAATGGGAGAAGCTGGCAAGCATATAAAACCTGAAGATGCTTTAAATCATATTGTTGGCTATTCTTGTTATAACGAAAGTACTATTAGAGATTGGCAAAGGCATACTAGACAATTTGGAATGGGAAAAAATTTTGAAAAGACAGGAAGCTTTGGTCCACATATGGTTCTTGCCGAAGATGTTAAAGATTATAAAGAGCTTACTCTTGAAACTAGATTAAATGGTGAAGTTATGCAAAATGCAAAATTAAGCCAATTAATTTTTGATATCCCAATCTTGATTTCTTATGTTTCAAAAGCAATGGCATGGAGAGCTGGAGATGTATTGGTTACAGGAACACCGGGAGGTGTTGGATTTAAGAGAAATCCACCCGTTTTCATGAAACCAGGGGATAAAGTTGAGGTAGAAGTGACCCAAATTGGTGTTTTATCTAACACAATTAAAGATGAAATAATTTAAATTTCAAGTTACTATTTTAGAATAATTTTAAATAACAAGGGGATAATTTTATGAAAAAAAAATTAATTGGATTAATTATTGGAATTTTTTCTTTCAGTATAGTTAGTGCATCTGCGGCAACAGAACTTAAGTTGGCTACTTTTGAACCACCTAAAGCATTTATTGCAAGTAAAATTCTTGCAGCTTGGGCAACAAAAGTTAATCAATGTTCGGGAACATTAAATGTAAAAATGTATGCTGGTGGAGTACTAGGAAGTCCTCCTAAACAATATGATATTGTAACATCAGGTGTTGCAGATATTTCATGGACAGTTTTAGGATATATTGGAGGTCAATTTCCTTTAAGTTCAGTAATTGAATTACCATTTCTAACAAAAACATCTAAAGCTGGAACAACAGCTCTTAATACTCTTTTTAACGAAGGTTATTTAGATAAAGAAATGGCTGGAATTAAAGTGATAGGTCTTCACTCTAATCCTGGATATCAAATTCATATGAAGGATACTAAAGTTGTAAAACCTGCAGATTTTAAAGGTAAGAAAATGAGAGTACCAAGTAAAATTGCTGGTACAATTTTAAAAACTTTAGGTGCAACTGGAGTGAAAGTACCTGCGCCAGGAACTTCTGAGGCATTAAGCAAAGGTGTTGTAGATGGAACTCCATTTCCATATACAGCAGTTGGCTCTTTCAGATTGTTTGATGTAACAAAATATCATACTGAAGTTAATATCACTAACGCTACATTTGGTTTAATTATGAACGAAGATAAGTTCAATAGTTTATCTGCTGGAGATCAGGCTTGTATAAATAAATATAGTGGCCATGCTTTTGGTGATTGGGCATCAGGATTAATTGATAATCAAAATGCTATTATGAAAAATGAAATCTCAAAAAGAGATGGTCATGAAATTATAATTGCATCAGACGACGTTATTGCCGAATACAAAAAAATCTTAGCACCAATAGAGTCAAATTGGTTAAAAGAAATGAGTGGCAAAGGTCTTGATGGTGATGCTGTTCTTAATAGAGCAAGACAAATCATCACTGCAGTAGAAGGCTAGAAATATCGCACAGTGTTTATGAGCCCGCATTTATGTAGGCTCATTTAATTTAAGGAATCTAAATGGCTATAAAAGCTCTAAGTTACATTGGAGTAAACTCAGATAAATTTGAAGACTGGTCAGATTACAGTCAAAAGAATCTAGGTATGCAACAAGTTGATAGAGGTAAAGATATTTTATCTTTTAGAATGGATGATCAAAAGCAAAGATTAACCATAACAGGTGATACAGGTGACAATCTGGGATTTATTGGCTGGGAGGTAGAAAAAAAAGAAGATCTGTTATCGTTTGCATCAAAACTGGAAAAAAATAAAATTCAAGTACACCAAGGCAAAACATCCTTTGCTGATAAAAGATTTGTAGAAGATTTAATTTATTTTGATGATCCTCAGGGAAATAGAATAGAACTCGTTTATAATCCTATGAATGATACCAATCCTTTTAAACCTGGTCGTCCTATTTCAGGGTTTAAAACAGGTGCACTGGGAATGGGGCACGCAGTTATTCATGTTAAGAAAATAGACGATTTAATACCTTTTTACACAGAAGTGCTTGGTTTTAAAATAAGCGACTATAGCCATACCCCAATCTCTTTGTGTTTTTTTCATGTAAATGAGAGACATCATAGTTTAGCGTTATTTGGATCTGGTAGAACTGGATTTCACCATTTCATGGTCGAATACAATAGTCTTGATGATGTTGGTCAAGGATATGATTTACTGCAATATGAAGATAATAAAATTGCTTACACTTTAGGTCGACATACTAATGATTACATGACTTCATTTTATTCAATAACACCCTCAGGTTTTTTTATAGAAAATGGTTGGGGTGGTAGAATTATAGACCCTACCACATGGAAGCCTATAGAAACTTTTGAAGGACCAAGTTTTTGGGGTCATGAAAGACTATATTTACCAGATGAAGAAAGAATGAAATTTAGAAATAAAAGATTAGAAACTGCTTCAGAAGGAAAACAAGCACCACTTTTTATTGATTGCCCTTGGTTATATTCGAATACTATAAACAAAAAATAACAGGATTATTATTTTGTAGATGAAAAAGTATGATGTTGTAATTGTAGGATTTGGTCCAACGGGTGGAACTTTAGCAAATTTATTAGCTCTACAAGGTTTTTCAATTTTAGTTTTGGAAAAGGAAAAAAGTTTTTATCCATTACCAAGAGCAGTACACTTTGATGACGAGATTATGAGAGTGTTTGAAACAATAGGGATAACAAATAATTTTTTAAAACATACAATAATTAATAAAGGAACCAAATTTGTTGATAAAAAAAATAGAGTAATTTTAGATTGGCCAAGACCAAGAGAAATCACCGAGAATGGATGGTATCCTAGTTATAGATTTAACCAACCTGATTTAGAGAGAGAACTTAGAAAAAAACTCAAGTCTTACAAAAAAGTTGAAATTAGACAAAGCTCTAATGTTAAAAAAATCATAAATAAAAAAAATGATGTAAATATAATATTTGAAGACATTAATTCAAAAAAAATACTTAATATAAAATCTAAATATTTGATTGGTTGTGATGGTGCTAATTCAATAACAAGATCACAAATGAAAACAAAAATGAATAATCTTGGTTTTACTCAAAAATGGGCGGTTATAGATTTAATATTAAATAAAGATAAGAAAAATTTACCTGACAGGACTATTCAATATTCAAATCCTACAAGACCAGCTACTTATTGTAGAAATGTAGGCAAAAGAAGAAGATGGGAGTTTGCAATCAAAAAAAATGAAAATATAGAAACCATTCTTTCTGATAAGTATATTTGGAATTTTTTAAAACCTTGGCTTAAGAAAAAAGAAGCTCAAATGGAGAGAAAAACAATATACACTTTCCAATCTGCATTGGCTAAAAATTGGAAAAAAGGTAGAATTTTCTTAGCTGGAGATGCTGCTCACTTGATGCCGCCATTTATGGGTCAAGGGATGTGTGCTGGTATAAGAGATGTTTCAAATCTTGCATGGAAGATTTCACATTGCTTAAATAATAAACATGATGAAAAGCTATTAAAGACATACCAATCAGAGAGATTTTCAAATGTAAAAGAATATATCGAAACTACAATGCGCATGGGAGAGTTTGTCAATGCAATAGGGAAATCTCCTATAACAAATAATATTTCTGCTGATAGTAAAGGTAGAAAAAGTATGAAATCTATAAAACCTAAGCTTGGACGTGGTTTAGGTGAAGTAAAAGATAAAATGAGAGGAAAAATTTTTCCACAATTTAAAAATAATAAAAAAAATTTAGATGTAAGATTTTCAAAAAAATCAATTTTAGTTGTCTCAGGCAAATTTAAAAAAACATTATCAAAAAAAATAAATTTTTATAAAAATAAAAGTGATAAGAAACTTTCGAAATATTTACAAAATTTAAAAGTTGAAGGTTTAATTGTTAGACCAGATAGATTTGTTCTTGCATCAATAAAAAATTTGAAAGAAATTAAATTAATATCAAAAAAAAATTTAAAATTATTAATTTAAATTTAAAAGCTCTTTTACTGCCTTGACTTTTGTATGATTATTTGGAGCTATTTCACCATTTGGCATTAGCATTGAATTTTCAAATCCAACTCTGATTTTTCCATTTAAACTTATAGCTTTTTTTAAGCAATCTATTTCTTCTTTGCCAAAAGCACAAACTGCCCAATCGGAATTTAAATTATTTTTATTTAATGTTTGTAAAAATAATGGGATTTTATTTGGATCACTTACTTTTCCAGAGTAGTGACCAATTACAAATAAACACCAAGTTCCATCTTTTGAAATATTTGCTTTATCAAGTAAATTTGATAGTAAATCCAAATCTTCTGGCTCATAACATATATGTTGAATTTTTGTTCCACTTTCAGTAAGCGATTGATATAGTTTTATATCTTCTTCGGAAGGATTTCTTGTTGGTATCATTTCTCTAATTCCTATAGAAATACCAGGGGGAGCAACTTCATATGCAAGTTTTCTCATTTCATTTGGCGAATATCTTCCTACTGCCTCAGTAGTTATTTGTATATGCATTTTGGGAACACTTAACTGCAAGTCATCCAAAGCTTTCAAACACATTTCAGAGTTAAGTATATGATCACCTTTTTCATCTCTTAGATGAAAATGAATTCCTGTTGCACCTTCATTAAAGCATAATTTTGCAGTTTCCACTATTTCATTAATGGTTACTGGAACTTCAGTGTGATCTTTTTTTTTAGGTCTTGCTCCATTTGGAGCTATCATGATTTTAGGTAGTTTTTCTGGTTGATAAAAGCTCATTTATTTAACAACAACTACAGCTTTTTTTAGAAGCTTTTGGTTGATCATCAGTTTTTGCAGCTTCTAATTCTTTTTGTTCGTCTTCGAGAGCTTTTTGTTTCTTTGAAATTTTATCTTCAAAGTAATCATATAGAGAAGCAAAACCTAATTTAGAGGCTCTTTTTTCCTCATAATCTCTTCGCCCTTTTAGGTTTTCAATTATTTTGACTATTTCCTGGTTTTGCATGCTTCTTTTTTATTAAAAAAACCAGATAAATCAACCTCTAATAGTTGGCAAACTATAAAAGTCAGCAGTATCAATTTTAGAAGAATATTGCCTTCTCATATTCCACTTTTTATGAACTCCAGCACTAGCAACGCTTAAAGTGGATCTTCCATATCGATGGTTAGTATTATCAATTGATCTCATTAAACTATTTATTTTTTCATCTTTTTCAGAGGTAAACAAATTTGTTTTATCACTAGCATTAGATAATCCTGTTAGCATCACGCCTGCTTTTTGATAACGGTAACCATTTTTAAAAATACTTTCCAAGATTGAAACTGCTGTTTTAACTGTTTCAATACTATTGTTTGTTGCTATTGGAAAATCAACGGTCTTTGCATTTGAGTAATAGCCAAAGTTTCTTTGGAAAGGACTAGTTCTAACAAATACTGTAATTGCTTTTGCAACTAAAGACTCTGATCTAATTTTTTCAGATGCATTTAAACAATAATTTGCAACTGCTTCTTTTAATTCTTGGAACGTTTCAATTCTTTTTCCAAATGATCTTGAAACAACACAGCTCTTTCTTTTTGTTGTAGTTGTCTCTAAACCTATACAAGAAATTCCTCTAAGCTCCATTGCGGTTCTTGAACTTAAAACATTAGAAGATTTTTTGATCCAAGTATTAGATTTATTTTTTAATTGCTTAGCATTATAAATTCCATGCTTTTGATAAAATTTAGTTAATTGTCTACCAACACCCCAGACATCATTAATTTCAACTTTTTCTAAAATAGGATCTAAGTTTTCAATACCAATTAAACTTGTCACCCCTGATTTTTTTTTCTTAGCAATATGGTTTGCAACTTTACTTAAAGTTTTTGTATTTGCTATTCCAATACTGGTTGGAATACCTGTCCATTGTAAAACTGTTTCTCTAATTTCTTTTCCAACTTTTTCTACTTCACTATCAGGAAAGTTTGACAAATCTAGAAATGCTTCATCAATTGAATAAACTTCTATTTCTGAATTAAATCTTTTAAGGGTTCGCATCACTCTTCTAGACAAATCTCCATATAAAGAATAGTTAGATGAGAAAACTTCAACTTTATTTTTAAGAATAATATCTTTTGCTTTAAAATAAGGTTCACCCATTTTAATTCCTAAAGCTTTTGCTTCACTTGATCTTGAAATAATACAGCCATCATTATTAGATAAAACAACAACAGGTTTTCTTCTTATTTTAGGATTGAATAATCTTTCACACGAAACGTAAAAAGAATTACAATCAATTAATGCTATTTTTTTAGTATGTTGAATGGATGACATAAGTAACAACCCCCCAAATAAAAATATCTTGTTCTTCGTTAATTAAAATTCTGTCAGAAAATTCTTTAGATCCAGAAGTCAAAAATTTTTTATCTCGTTCTTGAACTAAAGTTTTAACTACAAGCTCGTCATGAACATTTGCAATCACTGTTGAAAAGTTTTTTGGTTTTAAACTTTTATCAACCACCAATAAGTCACCATCATTGATCCCAACATCGACCATTGATTTTCCTTGAACTCTAATTATGAAAGTTGCTGGAACATTTCTTATTAAATGCATGTTCAGATCTATATCTTCTTCGATATAATCAGTAGCAGGGGAAGGAAAACCAGCACCTGCTTTATGTAAATAATAAGGGATTGTTAGCTTCATGTTCTTGTTTTGTTCTAATTTATAGCCTATTTATTTAATACACTCAAGTGGTTGTATTTTGAGTCTGTAACTGAATCAAAAGTGAATCAAAAGGTGAACATCCAAACTACATTTTGTATGCTTGTGGATAACTTAAACCAGAGATAGTTTGAAATAGACTTAAAAATGAAAAATAAAATTTTAACAGGCGGATGTATTTGCGGTGAAGTTAAGTATAAACTTACAGAGGCACCCTTATTTACCCAAGCTTGTCATTGTAAAGACTGTAAAATTTTAACTGGATCTTCTTACGTTATAAACAGCAGTGTTTTAGAAAATACTTTAATAGTTGAAGGTAAAATTTCACCATCAGAGGGACTTAAAGGAGGAAGTGGTAAACCATGCAAAGCATATTTTTGTACTAAATGTGGAACTTATTTATATACTGATTATGAGTCTGCTTTAGGTAGAATGAATGTTAGAACAAAAACTTTAGATAAGTCAAAAGAATTTCCTCCACAAGTTCATATTTTTACAAAGGATAAAGATCCTTGGCTGAATTTAAAAGATAATGTTATTTGCTTTGAAAAAATGTATGATCCAAAAACAACCTGGCCAAAAGAAAGTTTAAGCAGATATAAAGAGTACATAAATAATAAATTATAAAAATGTCCCTAATCAAAATTTTAAAATGTCATTGTGGTGAAGTTGAGATTCAAGTAAAACTTGAACAAGAGATAGATCAATTAAAAAGATGTAATTGTTCGTTGTGTAAAAGAAAAGGAACAATGGTTACAACTATTAACAAAGATGATCTCAAAATTATTAAGGGAGAAAAAAAAATTAAGACGTATCAATTTAATACTAATGTTGCAAAACATCATTTTTGTTCAGAGTGTGGAATTCATACGCATAACTTAAGAAGAGCTGATGAAAATACATTTGGTATTAATGTTGGATGTATTGATGAAATAAAACCAAATGAATTGTTTAAAATGAAGACCTTTATAAGTGATGGTCAAAATCATATAAAAGATAGGAGTTAAATGAAAAAATTAACATGTCATTGTGAAAGTGTTGAGCTCGAAATTAAAGAGTCTGAAAACGCTTTAGGTAAATTTTTAAGATGCAATTGTTCTCTTTGTAAAAAAAAAGGAATTATTATGACTTTTGCTCCAATAGTTGATGTTAAAATTACTAAAGGAAAGGAAAAACTTAAATTATATCAATACCATACAAAAGTGGCAGAACATTATTTTTGTTCAGATTGTGGAATTTATACTCATCATAAAATGAGAAGTAAACCTGATACTTATGGTTTAAACGTTGGATGTATTGATGAAATTGATCAATTTAATTTAGAGAATGTTGGATTAAATGATGGACACAACCATCCAATGGATCAATATAAATAATTAGTCACCTCATGAAAACTGCTGAGTGTTTTAAAAAAATTAAAAAAGATTGTTTTAAATTTATTAAATCACAAGAAACTTCAACTGAAAAGTTTAGCAATAAAGAGGGGATGATTAAGAATTTTTTAATTCCAATATGTTTTTGGATTGCAAAAAAAGCAGATAATAAAAAACCTTATTTTGTTGGTTTAGCTGGAGGACAGGGAACAGGCAAAACAACAATAAGCTCAATAATAAAGATAATATTAGAAAAATATTTTAAACTAAAAGTATTTAAGATTTCTATTGATGATTTTTATAAAACTAGAAAAGAAAGAATAGCTTTATCAAAAAAAATACACCCAATGTTATTGACCAGAGGTGTTCCTGGAACTCATGATATAAATATGATGTTAGATTTTTTTAAAAAATCTAGAGCAAAAAAATTTAAAAATATGAAATTACCAAAATTTAATAAGGCAATTGATGATAGATTTCCTAAAAACAAATGGAACAAAATCACAAAAAGACCAGATGTAATTATTTTCGAAGGATGGTGTGTTGGAGCAAGAGCAGAAATTAACAAGACATTAAAAAAATCTATTAATTCTTTAGAAAAAACCAATGATCATAAACTTATTTGGAGAAAATTTGTTAATCAGCAATTAAAGACAAAATATAAAAAGCTATATTCTCAGTTAAATTGTATGATTTACTTAAAAGCAAAAAACTTTAGTTTATTGCAAAAGTGGAGATTAAAGCAGGAACATAAACTATGGTTAAAAACAAAGAAAAAGGGTGGTCATAAAATAATGAGTAAAGGCGATGTAATTAATTTTATGCAAACTTACCAAAGAATTACTCAAAATATGTTCAAAAATATGAATAAATATGCATCCATAATTTTAAATTTAAACAGTAACCATCAAATTAAAACTGCTGTATATAAATCAAAATGAAAAAAATATTTATAATATTAATCGCATCAAAATTTTTTTTAAGTAATGCCATTGCAGTTACTTTATATGATGCATTAAATCAAACTTATCAAAATAATATTCAATTAAACGCTGAAAGAGAAAATATTAAAGCATCTGAAGAAGATATTAATATTTCTAAAGCTGATTACATGCCATCGTTAACTTTAAGTGGATCTAAAAGTATTGAAGAGACCAATAAACTCACAAACCAAAGTGGAGGAAATGCAATCATAAGTGATGTAGACCCCTTAACTACTTCCATTAAATTGGAACAAACTTTATTAGACTTTGGAAGAGATTTAACTTTGCAAAAAAATATTATTGCTCTTG
>CACLRF010000013.1 GCA_902609235.1 uncultured Pelagibacteraceae bacterium | reverse complement strand
AGGAGCTAGTTGGTGGTTGTTCTTATGATAAACATGGTACCCCAATCACTGATGAGGTTTTTTATAAAGCACTAGAAAGTGAAGTAATTATGCTTGGAGCAGTTGGTGGTCCTACATGGGATAACCTAGAATTTTCCAAAAAACCAGAAAGAGCATTATTAAAACTTAGAAAAGAATTAAAGCTTTTTGCTAACTTAAGGCCCGCAATTTGTTTTAAACAATTAGTCGATGCTTCAACCCTAAAGCCAGAAATAGTTTCAGGACTTGATATAATGATAGTTAGAGAGTTAACGGGTGGTATATATTTTGGTGAACCTAGAGGAATTAAGCCAATTGAAAATGGAGAGAGAAAAGGGATTAATACTCACACCTATACGACTAGTGAAATTACTAGAGTAGCTAGGATCGCTTTTGATTTAGCAAGAAAAAGATCAAATAAGGTTACTTCTTGTGAAAAATCAAATGTGATGGAAGCAGGACAACTGTGGAAAGAAGAAGTTCAAGAACTTCATGAAAAAGAATATAAAGATGTAGAGTTAAGCCATATGTTAGCAGACAATTGTGCTATGCAGCTTTTAAGAAACCCAAAACAATTTGATGTAATTGTAACAGATAATTTGTTTGGAGATATGTTGTCAGACCAAGCTTCAATGTTAACAGGATCTTTAGGTCTTTTACCATCAGCTTCTTTAGGTGCAAAAAATAAAGATGGTGAGATGAGAGCGATGTACGAGCCTATACACGGGTCAGCTCCAGATATAGCTGGACAAGGTACTGCAAATCCAATTGCTTCTATTTTAAGTTTTGCTATGGCTTTAAGGTACTCTTTAGATCTTGATAAAGAAGCAGATGTTTTGGAAAAGGCAGTTCAAAATGTTCTAAATGATGGTTTTAGAACAAAAGATATAATGTCAGATGGTATGAAAGAAACGTCCACTTCAGCAATGGGTGATGCGATAATTTCAAAATTGCAATAAAACTAGAATTATTTTAAGGTTTATATATGCCAAGTTATACAGCTCCAGTAAAAGACATGATGTTTCTCTTTGAAAAACTTAGAGATAATAAAAACTATAATGAACTGGAAAAATACAATGAAGTTAGTTCAGATCTAGTGAAAGATATTTTAGAGGAAGCAGCCAAGATAAATCAAAATTTAATTTTACCTCTTGCTAAATCAGGAGATGAAAATCCAGCAGTTTTAGAAAATGGTGTTGTAAGAACACCCCCAGGCTACAAAGAGGCGTATCAAAAGTATATTGAGGATGGTTGGACTTCATTGTCTTGTGATCCAAAATATGGTGGTCAAGGAATGCCAAAAACAGTAAGTGCATTTTTTGATGAAATGCTATCTTCAGCAAGCCTATCATTTAAATTATATAGTGAACTTAGTATTGGTGCTTATAATTGTATCAATCATCATGCATCTGATGAAATAAAAAATAAATATTTACCAAAGATTGTTGAAGGTAAGTGGAGTGGTACAATGTGTTTAACTGAACCAGTCTGTGGTACCGACCTTGGCTTGTTAAAAACTAAAGCTATTAAACAATCAGATGATACTTATAAAATCAGTGGTCAAAAAATATTCATAACTTCAGGAGACCATGATTTAACCGAAAATATTATTCACTTAGTTTTGGCAAGATCACCAAACTCCCCATCTGGTACTAAGGGAATTAGTTTATTTTTAGTTCCAAAATATATTGTAAACCAGGATGGTAGTATTGGTCCAAGAAATGGAATTTCTACTGGATCAATTGAAAGTAAGATGGGTATTAAAGGTTCTGCAACTTGTGTTTTAAATTTTGATGACGCAACTGGTTATATGATTGGTACTAAAGATAAAGGTCTTAGTGCAATGTTCACAATGATGAATTTAGAGAGAATTGTTGTAGGCATTCAAGGTTTAGGCATTTCTGAAATTGCTTATCAAAACTCACTTTCTTACGCAAAAGAAAGAAAGCAAGGAAAAACAAATAATTCAAAATCTAATAATGGTGCAGATTTTATAATTGATCACGCAGACATTAGAAGAACTTTACTTAATATGAAGTCAATAATTGAGGGTGAAAGAGCACTATGTTTTTGGCTTTCTCAACAAACAGAAGTAAGTCTTTATCATCCAGACGAAAAAATTAAACAAGCTGCTTTAGATTATGTTTCATTAATGACGCCTGTAGTTAAATCTCTTTTTACAGATTTAGCTATGGAAATTACCAACGATGCAATGCAGATCCATGGAGGATACGGATATACTAAAGACCAAGGTATTGAACAATTATATCGAGATAATCGTATTACTCCAATTTATGAAGGAACAAATTCTGTACAGGCTGCAGATTTAGTATTTAGAAAATTATCTAACAAAAATGGCGATGTTATAAATAAGTTTTTAGAAATGATTAAATCTGAATGTGAGAGCAAAAATGAAAAAGTAAAAACATTTTCTAAAGAATTAAACCATTACCTAGATATTTTGTCTAAATTCACAGACTGGATAAATGATAAAAACAAAATCGAAAAGGATGATGTTAGCGCCGCAGCAAATGATTATTTAAAAAGTTTAGGTTATGTTTCAATTGCTTATGCCTGGATTAAAATATTAGAGGTTAGTTTTAATGATTTTGATACGAATAAAGAATTTTATAGTGATAAAATAAATACTGCTAAATTTTATTTTGACAAGGTATTACCTCGGGCTGAGTATCACTACAAATCAGCAATCTCAGGAAGCTCAAATATAATGAATTTTAAGTTTAATTAATGAGCCATTACGATATAAATTTAGATAAAAATAAAGCAAATCACGTACCTCTCACTCCATTAACTTTTTTAAAAAGAGCAAAAGAAATTTACCCAAATTATGAGGCTATAATTTATGAAGATAGAAATTATACCTGGGCTGAAGTTTATAAAAGAGTTGTAAAATTTGCTAGTGCATTGACAAAAATAGGTATTAAAAAAGGTGACACGGTTTCATTCTTAGCTTTTAATACACCAGAGATTTTTGAAGCACACTACTCTGTACCTATGACTGGCGCAGTTCTTAATACTATAAATATAAGATTAGATGCCAAAACAATTTCCTATATTTTAGATCATAGCGAAGCAAAAGTGTTAGTTGTGGATAGACAACTTCATGGAGAAGTAAAAAAAGCATTAAAAATTCTTAATAAAAAAATAACTATTATTGACATAAACGATAAACATGCGGACCAATCAAAATTGGAAAAAATTGGTGATTTAGAATATGAAAGTTTTTTAAATACAGGTGATGAAAATTATCAATGGCAAATGCCTGAAGATGAGTGGCAGGCTATATCACTAAGTTATACATCAGGCACTACAGGAAATCCCAAAGGTGTTGTCTATCATCATAGGGGAGCATATTTAATGTCTACAGGGAGCTCAGTAGCTTGGAATATGCCAAATAGATTAAATTTTTTAACAGTTGTTCCAATGTTCCATTGTAATGGTTGGTGTTATCCATGGACTGTACCGATGCTAAACGGAAGAACAATATGTTTAAGAAATATAGATATTAAAAAAATTTTTGAACTTATTGATAAATATGAAATTACTCACTTTGGTGGTGCTCCAATAGTATTGAATATGATTACTGGAGCTCCAGAAGTTGATAAGAAAAAATTAAAACAAAAAGTTTATGTTTTAACTGCTGGTGCTCCACCACCAAGTATAATTTTTAAAAAAATGAAAACTCTTGGATTTGAAGTAATGCATGTATATGGTTTAACAGAAACTTACGGGCATGTAACTCAGTGTGCTTGGAATGATGAGTGGAATAATTTTGATGAAGAAAAACAAAACGAGATTAAAGCAAGACAAGGTGTTAAGTACCCTAACACAGAAGGTGTCGTTGTTTTAGACCCTGAGACAATGAAAGAGGTTCCTAGAGACGGAAAGACAATCGGCGAAATCATGATTAGAGGAAATGTTGTAATGAAGGGATATTTCAAAGATAAAGAGGCTACCGACAAAGCCATGAAAGATGGTTGGTTTCATAGTGGGGATTTAGCTGTAATGCATTCTGACGGTTATATTAAAATACAAGATAGATCAAAAGATATAATTATTTCTGGAGGAGAAAATATTTCCTCGATTGAAATTGAAAATACTCTATCTAAACACCCATCTGTTTCGATTGCTGCGGTTGTTGCAAAACCTGACGAAAAATGGGGTGAGGTACCATGTGCATTTATTGAAGCAGTCAAAGATAAACCAGTTAGTGAGAAAGAATTAATTGATTTTTGTAAAGAAACTTTAGCAGGATTTAAAGTTCCAAAAAAGGTTATTTTTTGTGAGTTACCAAAAACCTCAACAGGTAAAATACAAAAATTTGAACTGAGAAAACAAGTTTAGGTAACTTTTGATTTTTCAAATAGAAAATAAAAATATTCATGCATCAGACGCTGGACAAGGAATATATTCAAATATAGAGGGTTGTGGCCATATGATTATGATTGAAAAAGCATTCGAAATGATAGACAAGGTTTTAGAATTTTTAAAATAATGAAAAGTTTTTCAATTGCAAAATCAAGAAGGCTGAGAGGCACTCCTTATACTTCTAGAATAGAAAAACAAGGGGTTACGGCTTATACAATATATAATCATATGTTGCTTCCTGCTGCGTTTGGTTCAATTGAGGACTCATACCATCACTTAAAACAGTATGTTCAAATTTGGGATGTAGCTGCTGAAAGACAGGTAGAAATTTCTGGTAGAGACTCTGCGAAATTAGTTCAGTTGATGACTTGTAGAGATTTATCTAAATCGAAAGATGGAAGATGTTATTATTGTCCAATAATTGATGATAACGCAGGTCTGATTAATGATCCAGTTGTACTTAGATTAAATGAAAATAAATGGTGGGTTTCTCTTGCTGACTCAGATGTAATATTATTTGCAAAAGGGTTAGCTTTTGGAAATAAATTTGACGTAAAGATTTTTGAACCTGATGTTGATATTATGGCTATACAAGGTCCAAAGTCATTTGAATTAATGGAAAAAGTTTTTGGAGATAAGATAGCTAACTTAAAATTCTTTGGTTTTGATTATTTTGAATTTGGTGGTGATAAACATTTAATTGCAAGATCTGGTTGGTCTAAACAAGGTGGTTATGAAATTTATGTTGAGCATAATGTTTCTGGATTGAAATTATATGATCATCTTTTTGGAATTGGAAAAGAATTCAATATCAAACCAGGTTGTCCAAATTTAATAGAGCGTATTGAAAGTGGATTATTATCGTACGGAAATGATATCGATAATGGAGATAATCCATATGAATGTGGATTTGATAAATATATTAATATAGACAGCGAAGTTAATTTTTTAGGTAAAGAGAAATTAAAAAAAATTAAATCTGAGGGAATTAAAAAAAAATTAATGGGAGTAATGCTTGATATAGATAAAATAAGTATTACAGGATCATTAGAATTAAGTGATCAGAACAATAATATAATTGGAGAATTGAGATCAGCTTGCTATTCACCACATTTTAAAAAAGTTATTGGTATTGCTATGATGAAAAAACCTCACTGGAACGTTGATCAGTATATAAAAGCTGAGATAAATGGTGAAATTTGTGTGGGTAAAGTTTGCGATTTACCTTTTATTTAGTATAAAACACTAAATATGAACATAGCTATAGTAGGTGCAACAGGTAATGTAGGCAGAAAAACTCTTGAAGTTTTTGATAAAAAGAATTTCAGATTTAATAACTTATATCTAGTTGCATCAGAAAAAAGTGCAGGAAAAAAAATCTTATTTAGAGATAAAGAATATGAAATTGAGAATTTAGAAAACTATGATTTTTCTAAAGCTGACATTACTTTTTTTGCAGCAGGAGGAAAAGTTGCAGAAAAATATGCAGAAAATGCAGCCAAACACACAGTGGTAATTGATAATTCAAGTTTTTTTAGAATGGATCCAGATGTACCTCTGATTGTTCCACAAGTAAATTCTTCTGACATAAAAAAAATGAATAAAAATATTATTGCAAACCCAAACTGCTCAACAGCACAACTTGTTATTGCTCTTAAACCACTTCATGATTTATATAAAATTAAAAGAGTTGTAGTTTCAACTTATCAATCGGTTTCAGGCGGTGGAAAAAGTCCAATGGATGAATTAATAGAACAAACTAAAAAATATTTAGATGGAAAAAAAATAGAATCCAAAAATTTTACCAAACAAATTGCTTTCAATGTTATTCCACATATCGATGTTTTTTCTGATGATGGATATACAAAAGAAGAATTAAAAATGACAAATGAAACAAAAAAAATATTAGATGAAACAATTGAACTTACAGCAACATGTGTACGAATTCCTGTATTAGTATCTCACTCCGAGTCTGTTAATATAGAGTTTGAGAAAATATTTACTTTGGATAAGGTTAGAGAAGCTTTAAGCAATGCAGAAGGTTGTCAGGTTATTGATAAAAGAGAAAATGGAGGTTATAGCACACCTCTTGAAGCAGCTGGAAATGATGAGACTTACATATCTAGAATTAGAGAGGATAAAACTAAAAAAAATTCAATTAATTTATGGATTGTTTCAGATAATTTATTAAGAGGTGCTGCACTTAATTCTGTTGAAATTGCGGAAATAATAATTAACTCAAAATAATAAAATGGAGAATAGACCTTTATCACCACATATACAAATATATAAATGGCATATTTCTTCGTTAGTATCGATTTCACATAGAATTACAGGATTAATTAATTTTTTTGCAATAACCTTAATTTGTATTTGGTTTGCTTTAATGCTTTTCGGAGAGAGTGAATATCAAACAATAAAAATTTTTTTAGAATCTTTTTTAGGGAAATTTATATTAATTGGAATAACATGGTCTTTTAGTTTTCAAATGTTAAGTGAAATTAGACATTTAATTATGGATCTAGGCTATGGTTTTGAATTACAAACAACAAAAATTACAGGTCTGATTGTTATTTTTGGCTCAATTTTTTTAACCATATTAATTTATATATTGGGAAGAGGAATAATTTAATGCTACCGGTAACAAAAAAATGGTTATTTTTAAAAGTTAGCTCGTTAATTTTGTTACCTTTAATGCTTTGGTTTATTTTAAATTTAGTAAATTTCTATGATAAAAGTTATCAAGAAATAGTAGGTTTTTTGACATCTCAACCATCTAAATTTTTAATAGGACTGTTTTTGGTATTTATTTATTTTTTTTCAGCATTAAGTATTAGTGAGGTTTTTGAGGACTATATAAAAGACATAAAAATCAAAAATGCCGCAAACAAAGTCCTAAATTTTTTTGCTATAACAATCCCAATAATTACAATAATTGTTATTTTTAACTTAAATACATGAAAGCTTATAATATCATAGATCATGAGTACGATGTTGTTGTACTTGGAGCAGGTGGCTCAGGATTAAGAGCAGCCGTAGGATTAAGTGAGGCTGGTTTAAAAACAGCGTGTATTTCAAAAGTATTTCCTACAAGAAGTCACACGTCAGCCGCACAGGGCGGAATATCAGCAGCTCTAGGAAATATGGGCGAAGATGATTGGAGATGGCACATGTATGACACTGTAAAAGGTGCAGACTGGTTAGGAGATCAAGATAGCATTGAATATTTATGTAAAGAGGCACCCAAAGCAGTCTTAGAATTAGAGAAGTATGGTGTTCCTTTTAGTCGTACTGAAGAGGGAAAAATTTATCAAAGACCATTTGGTGGTATGACCAAAAATTATGGAAATGGAATTGTTCAAAGAACTTGTGCAGCTGCAGATAGAACAGGGCATGCAATATTACATACTTTATATGGACAAGCTTTAAAACATAACACAGAATTTTTTATTGAATATTTTGCTTTGGATTTATTAATGAAGGATGGAGAGTGCAAAGGTCTAATTGCTTGGAATTTGAATGATGGCACAATTCATAGATTTAGAGCGCATACTGTAATTATTGCAACTGGAGGATATGGAAAGGTATACTACTCTGCTACATCAGCTCATACTTGTACAGGTGATGGTAATGCTATGGTCTTAAGAGCAGGACTACCTTTGCAAGATATGGAATTTGTACAATTTCATCCAACAGGTATTTATGGACATGGAACACTCATATCAGAAGGAGTAAGAGGTGAAGGTGGCTATTTAGTAAATTCAAAAGGTGAGAGATTCATGGAAAGATACGCACCAAACGCAAAAGATTTAGCGTCAAGAGATGTTGTCAGTCGATCAATGTCTATAGAAATTAATGAAGGAAGAGGTGTAGGTAAAGATCAAGATCATGTTCATTTACATTTAAGTCATTTAGATAAAAGTGTAATTGAAAATCGATTACCAGGTATAACTGAAGCTGCAAGATTGTTTGCAAATGTTGATGTTACCAAAGATCCTATACCTGTAGTTCCTACAGTTCACTATAATATGGGAGGTATTCCAACAAATTATAAAGCAGAAGTGCTAACAATGAATGGTTCGGAAAAAACAGTTCCTGGTTTAATGGCCATAGGTGAAGCAGCATGTGTTTCTGTTCACGGAGCAAACAGACTTGGTTCTAATTCATTAATTGATTTAGTAGTATTTGGAAGAGCAGCTGCAAAAAGAGCAGCTGAACTAGTAAAACCTGGTACACCACATGAAGAAATATCAGAAACTGAAACTCAAAAGTGTTTGGATAGATTTGATAAACTTAGAAATGCTCAAGGGGATAATAGTACTGCAGAATTAAGACTCTCGATGCAGAAAACAATGCAATCTAAGTGTGCAGTATTTAGAACAGAAAAAAATCTTAAACAAGGGGTCGATGAGATAGGCAAAACTTACGAAGGAATGGACTCCATTTCTGTTAAGGATAAATCTTTAGTATTTAACACTGATTTAGTAGAAACCTTAGAATTTGATAATTTAATCAGACAAGCGGTAGCAACTGTAGATTCAGCATATCACAGAAAAGAAAGTAGAGGAGCTCACGCAAGAGAAGATTACCCAAAAAGAGATGATGAAAAATTTATGCAACATACTCTTGTATGGTGTGATGGCAAAAATACAAAGATAAGTTATAGACCCGTCCATCAATCAACTTTAACTAATGAAGTGCAATATTTTCCACCTCAAGAACGGGTATATTAATGGTTCAATTGAGTTTACCTAAGAATTCTGAAATTAAAAAAGGTAAATACTTCAAAGACAAAACTGGATCAAAAAATTTAAGAAAAGTAAATATTTATAGATGGGACCCATCCACAGATGAAGGTCCTAGGATAGACACTTATGAAGTTAACATGGATAATTGTCCTTCAAAGGTCTTAGATATTTTAAATAAAATTAAGAATGAAATCGATTCAACTATAACATACAGAAGATCTTGTGCTCATGGCGTATGTGGTTCATGTGCAATGAATATGGGGGGTAAAAATGGCCTTGCTTGCACTACTCCGCATGCTGAAATTGAAGGAGATATTGATATTTATCCATTACCTCACTTAAAAGTTAAAAAAGATTTAATTGGTGATTTAGACGGATTGTACAAACAGTATCAATCAATTGAACCATGGTTAAAAAATAATTCAACAAAAGAAACTACAGAAATTTATCAATCCAAAGAGGACAGAGCAAAATTAGATGGTGCTTATGAATGTATTATGTGTGCTTGTTGTTCTACATCTTGTCCAAGTTATTGGTGGAATGGTGATAAATATTTAGGTCCAGCAGTTCTGCTGCAGGCTTATAGATGGATTATTGATAGCAGAGATGAAGAGAGAAAAGCTAGATTAAAAAAAGTTGCTGATGAATTAAAATTATATAGATGCCATACAATATTAAATTGTACAAATGCATGTCCCAAAGGCTTGAATCCAGCAAAAGCTATTGCTGAAATAAAAAAAATGTTAGCAACAGCTAATGTTTAAATAGACTATTCGATATTTTTGATCTAAAACACCGTATTCATGAAATTAATAGAACACTTCGTAAACGGTAAAATAATTCCAGGATCTTCAAAAAAAAAGGGGAAAGTTTTTAATCCAGCAACTGGTGAACAAGAGTCAGAGGTAAGACTGGCTTCAAGATCTGACTTAGATAATGCTGTTGAGATAGCAAAAAAAGCATTTGAAACTTGGTCTCTAAAACCTGCTCTACAAAGAGCTAGAATAATATTTAAATTTAAAGAATTAATTGAGAAAAATTCTGACGAATTAACGAAGTTAATAGTTTCAGAACATGGAAAAGTTTATGAAGATGCAAGAGGTTCTTTAACCAGAGGACTTGAGGTGGTAGAATTTGCTTGTGGTATACCACATTTACTAAAAGGTGAGTTTTCAGAAAATGTTGGTACCAATGTTGATAGTTGGTCAATAAGACAACCATTAGGAGTTGTTACAGGTATCACACCTTTTAATTTTCCTGCTATGGTGCCAATGTGGATGTTTCCAATAGCAATAGCTTGTGGAAACACTTTTATTCTTAAACCATCAGAAAAAGACCCTTCTTGCGCAATAAGATTGGCAGAACTACTTTCAGAGGCGGGTCTTCCAGATGGTGTATTTAACGTAGTAAACGGAGATAAAGAAGCTGTTGATGCAATTTTAGAAAACAAAGATATCAAAGCTGTTAGTTTTGTAGGATCTACTCCTATTGCAAAATATATTTATGAAAATTCAGCTAAAAATGAAAAAAGAGTTCAAGCTTTGGGTGGAGCAAAAAACCATTTAGTTGTTATGCCAGACTGTGATTTAGATGGTGCAGTAAATGGTTTAATGGGTGCCGCATATGGTTCAGCTGGAGAAAGATGTATGGCTCAATCAGTTGCTGTTGCGGTTGGAGATATCGGTAATGAACTTGTATCAAGATTATCAAAAAAAGCTGAAGCTTTAAAAGTTGGTCCTGGAATGGATAAAGCATCAGAAATGGGACCTTTAGTTACAAAAGAACATTTAGAAAAAGTTACAAGTTATGTTGATTTAGGTGTAGAGGAAGGTGCAAAGCTAGTTGTTGATGGTAGAGGTTTAAAACTCCAAGGCTATGAAAATGGTTTCTATATAGGTGGATGTTTATTTGATCATGTAAATAAAGACATGAGAATTTATAAAGAAGAAATATTTGGTCCAGTCTTATCAGTTGTTCGTGTAAATACTTTTGAAGAAGCTGCAAAATTAATTAATGACCATGAGTACGGAAATGGAGTTAGTATTTATACAAGAGACGGTGATGCAGGCAGAACTTTTGCAAGTAAAATTCAAGTTGGTATGGTTGGTATTAACGTGCCGATCCCAGTTCCAATGGCATTTCATAGTTTTGGTGGTTGGAAAAGATCATTATTTGGAGATAGTGGAATGCATGGTATGGAAGGAATAAAATTTTATACCAAACTTAAAACAGTAACATCTAGATGGCCTTCAGGTGTCCGATCAAATGCGGAATTTGTTATGCCAACAATGAAATAAGGGAAATAAATGAGAAAAATATCTTTAATTGGTGCAGGCCAAATTGGTGGAACTCTTGCACATTTAATAGGAATAAAAGAATTAGTGAATGAAGTGGTTTTATTTGATGTGGCTAGCGGTATTGCAAAAGGAAAAGCATTAGATATTGCACAATCTTCATCTGTAGATGGTTTCAATGTTAGATTTTCAGGAACTGATAACTATGAGGACATAAAAGATTCAGATGTAATAATAATTACAGCAGGTGTTCCAAGAAAACCTGGAATGAGTCGAGACGATCTTCTTGGAATTAATTTAAAAATAATTAAACAAGTTGCTGAGGGGGTAAAGAAAAATGCTCCCAACGCTTTTGTGATCTGTATCACCAATCCTTTAGATGTTATGGTTATGGCATTTCAAAAATTTTCAGGTTTGCCATCAAAGAAAGTTGTTGGTATGGCAGGTATTTTAGATAGTTCGAGATTTAAATTATTTTTGTCATTAGAACTAAATGTGCCAGTAAGAGAAATTGAGGCAATGGTTATGGGTGGTCATGGTGACACTATGGTTCCAATGCCAAGATTTACAAAAATTTCAGGTAAACCATTGTTAGATCTTGTTAAGGATGGAAAAATTTCTTTAGAAAAAGTTGAGGAAATTAATCAAAGAACACGAGATGGTGGTGCGGAAATAGTTAAATATTTAGAAAAAGGATCAGCCTTTTATGCACCAGCAGCATCAGGTGTTCAAATGGCAGAAGCATATTTGAATGATCAGAAAAAATTATTACCCTGCGCTGTACAATTAAATGGAGAATATGGTGTGAAAAATGTTTATGCAGGTATTCCTGTTATCATTGGAAAAGATGGTGTAGAAAAAATTGAAGAGATTGATTTAGATGAAAAAGAAAAAAAAGAATTTGTGCATTCAATAGATGCTGTAAAAGCTTTATGGGAAGCTGCATCTAAAATAGATCCTGATTTATCTAAATAATAATGAATATTCACGAGCATCAAGCTAAACAAATATTAAAAAAATATGGAGCTGTAGTTCCTGAAGGAGTATATGCGCTTAATGTTGATGAACTTATTGAAAAAGCAAAAGCACTCAAAACTAAGAAATATGTACTTAAAGCACAAATCCATGCTGGAGGTAGAGGAAAAGCAGGTGGTGTAAAAATTTTAAACTCTATTGAGGAACTAACAGTAGCAGCTAAAGAATTATTAGGAAAAACACTAGTTACTCACCAAACTGGTGCTGAAGGTAGAGAGGTAAAAAGATTATACGTAGAAGAGTCATCAAATATAGATAAAGAATTTTACTTATCGTGCCTAGTTGATAGGGCAAGTTCTAAAATTGCATTTATATCAAGTGACCAAGGTGGGATGGATATAGAAGAAGTTGCAAGCAGTTCACCTGAAAAAATTATAACTACAAAAGTTGATATGGGTGATGAAATTTCTGAGTCAGATTGTGAAAAAATAATTAATATTTTTAATTTAAATGAAAATGCAAAAAAACAAGCAATAACATTAATTAAATCAATATATAAAATGTTTGTGAGTACTGATGCAAACATGGTTGAAGTAAATCCATTAATTTTGACAAAAGAGGAAAAAATTGTTTGTTTAGATGCAAAAGTTAATTTCGACTCTAACGCTTTATTTAGGCATCCAGATATTGTTGAATTAAGAGATTTAAATGAGGAAGATCCTACCGAGATAGAAGCTAGCAAGCATGATCTTGCATATATCAAGCTAGATGGAAGTATAGGCTGTATGGTGAATGGAGCAGGATTAGCGATGGCAACAATGGATATAATTAAATTGCATGGTAAAGAGCCAGCAAATTTTTTAGATGTAGGTGGTGGTGCATCCAAGGAAAAAGTATCTGCTGCATTAAAGATAATTCTTTCAGATAAAAATGTTAAAGGTATTTTAATAAATATTTTTGGAGGAATTATGCGATGCGATATTCTTGCTCAAGGAGTAGTTGATGCAGCTAAGGAAATAAATATAAGCGTACCTTTAGTTGTACGATTAGCAGGTACAAATTTCAAGGAAGGCAAAGAAATTCTTGATAATTCTGGATTAAAATTAATTTCTGCAGAAAATTTAGATGATGCTGCAAAGAAAATTGTTGAGGCGATAAAATAAAATGTCGGTTTTGGTAAATAAAAATACTAAAGTAATTTGTCAGGGATTTACTGGCTCACACGGAACATTTCATTCAGAGCAGGCTATAAAATATGGAACTAATCTTGTTGGTGGAGTTACACCAAAGAAAGGTGGACAAAAACATTTAGACAGACCAGTTTTTAATAGCGTTTTAGAGGCAAAAAATGAAGTAGGAGCAGATGCAACTATGATTTATGTACCTGCTAAATTTGCAGCAGCAGCAATCATTGAAGCTATTGAAGCATCAATTGAACTTATTGTTTGTATAACAGAGGGAATTCCAATTCAGGATATGCTTAAGGTCAGACAAAAATTAAGTGGATCTAGTAGCAGATTAATTGGACCTAATTGTCCAGGAATAATCACACCAGATGAATGTAAAATTGGGATTATGCCGGGAAGTATTCACAAAAGAGGAAGTGTTGGAATTGTATCAAGATCAGGAACGTTGACATATGAAGCAGTAGCCCAAACAACTGAAAATGGACTTGGTCAATCAACTTGTATTGGTATTGGTGGTGATCCTATTAATGGAACAAATTTTATAAATTGTTTAGATTTATTTTTAAATGATGATGAAACAGAATCTATTTTAATGATAGGTGAAATTGGAGGGACAGCCGAAGAAGAAGCGGCTGACTTTATAAAAAATCATAAGATTAAAAAACCAATAGTTGGATTTATAGCTGGAATTACTGCTCCTCCAGGAAGGAGAATGGGGCATGCTGGTGCCATTATATCGGGTGGCAAGGGTGGAGCTGAAGACAAAATAAAAAAAATGGAAGAATGTGGTATTACAGTTGCTAAATCACCATCAATTATTGGAAAAACTTTATTTGATAAACTGTCTAATTGAAAAAAAAAATTAGAGGGATATATTAAATAAAAAAGATGTCTTCATCAAAAAATCTTGATTTCGAAAAAACTTCATTTTTAAATAAATCTAATAGTGCATTTATAGAAGAAATGTATTTAAAGTTTATTAATAAAGATCCTGATCTTCCAGAAAGTTGGGCAAATTATTTTGAGGGAATTGGTGAAGAATTAAATGTTATAGCAAAAGAAATTAATGGTCCATCATGGGGACCTACTAAAAAAAAGATTGATATTGATGAATTACAAAAAAAAATAGAAGAACAAGATAAAAATGATTTTGATAATGTCAAATTAGATACTTCAGAAAAATTTAATTTTCAATTACTTGCTGACTCAAATAAAGATTCTATTAGTGCTGTAGCATTAATAAGAGCATATAGATTAAGAGGACATTTATTAGCAGATCTTGATCCTCTAGAAATGAGAGAGTCAGAATATTTAGATGAGCTTCATCCAGATTTTTATGGTTTTAAAAAAGAAAATTACGATAAGAAAATTTTTCTAAACGGGATAATTAATCATAAATATGCAAATATAAGAGAAATACTTAAGTTTATGAAGAAGACCTATTGTGGAAAAATAGGTTATGAGTTCATGCATATTTCAAACCCAGTTGAAAGAAAGTGGTTTAGAGACAGGATAGAGCAAGATAAAAATGCACTTCAATTTACAAAAAATGGTAAAGAAGCAATTTTAAATAAATTAGTACAAGCAGAAGGATTTGAAAAATTTTTAGCTACTAAGTATGTGGGAACAAAAAGGTTTGGTTTAGATGGTGGAGAAAGTTTAATACCTGCTCTTGAACAAATAATAAAAATTGGTGGGCAAAATAATATAAAAGAGGTTAAGATAGGTATGTCTCATAGAGGCAGACTTAATGTATTGGCAAATGTTTTACAAAAATCCTATAAAAGAATTTTTAACGAGTTTGCTGGTGAGTTTAGTTCTGACACCGAAGATGGCGCTGGAGATGTCAAATATCATCTTGGAGCATCATCAGATAGAGAGTTTGATGGAAACTCAGTTCATGTAAGTTTAACAGATAACCCCTCACATTTAGAGGCCGTTAACCCTGTAGTTTTAGGACAGACAAGAGCTAAACAATTTTTTCATATAGATAAAGAGAGAAACAAAGTTATACCAATACTCATTCATGGAGACGCAGCTTTTGCTGGTCAAGGAGTTGTAGCTGAATGTTTTGCGATGTCTGGATTACCAGGTCACAATACTGGTGGAACAATTCATATTATTGTAAATAATCAGATAGGATTTACCACTAGTCCAAGATTTGCTAGGTCCTCACCTTATCCATCAGATGTTGCAAAAATGGTAGAAGCACCAATTCTTCATGTTAATGGAGATGATCCAGAAGCAGTTGTTTATGCAACTAGAATAGCAACAGAATTTCGATTAAAATTTAACAGAGACGTAGTTGTAGACCTAATTTGTTACAGAAGGTTTGGACATAATGAGGGAGATGAGCCTTCGTTTACCCAACCCTTAATGTACAAAAAAATTAGATCACACCCTAGCGTTTATAAGATTTATGGAAATAAATTAGTAAACGAAAAATCTATAACTGAAGAATTATTAAATCAAAATGTTAAATCATTTAAGGATTTACTTGATGAACAATATAAGAGTGCAAAAAATTATAATCCTAAAATAGAATGGTTTGAAGGAACTTGGTCAAGATATAAACCTGAAAGGGGTAAAGATAAAAGAGGTATAACAGGTTATGAGGAAAATAAATTAAAATTAATTTCAGATAAAATCAATGTTATCCCTGAAGAAAAAAATATTCATAAAACCATCTCTAAAATATTTAATGCCAGAAAAGAAAGTATCGAAAAAGGTACTAGAATTGATTGGTCTTCAGCAGAAGCTCTTGCTTTTGGATCATTGCTTGAAGAAGGATATCCGGTTAGACTTGTAGGACAAGATTCTGGTAGAGGGACATTTAGTCAAAGACATTCTGTTTTAAGAAATCAACTAGATAACTCTAGGTATGTTCCTCTTAATAATATTTCTGATAATCAAAAGCATTTTGAAGTAGTAGATAGTTTTTTATCTGAACTTGCGGTTTTAGGTTTTGAATATGGTTACAGTCTTGTGGAACCAAACACTCTTACTCTTTGGGAGGCTCAATTTGGTGACTTTGCAAATGGAGCTCAAGTAGTAATTGATCAATTTATTGCATCTGGAGAAAGAAAATGGAATAGAGCATCTGGCATAGTAATGTTATTGCCTCATGGATATGAAGGACAGGGACCAGAGCATTCATCAGCAAGATTAGAGAGGTTTTTACAATTATGTTCAAACGACAATATGCAAATAATGAATTGCACAACCCCAGCAAATTATTTTCACGCTTTAAGAAGACAAATGCATAGGAGTTTTAGAAAGCCACTGGTTATAATGACACCAAAATCATTATTAAGAAATAAATATTGTGTTTCAAATTTAGAGGATTTTAACAAAAATAATACTTTCCATAGAGTATTGTGGGATCATGCTATCGATCCAAAATCTAAAGGATTTATTAAGCTAAAAGAAAGTTCAAAGATTACAAAAGTAATTCTCTGTTCTGGAAAAGTATATTTTGATTTACTAGATGCTAGAGAAAAACTTAAAAGAGATGATGTTGTGATGTATAGAATTGAACAATTATATCCGTTTCCAGCAAAGGCTTTGGTTAATGAGTTAAAACCATATGCAAAAAATGCTGAATTTTTCTGGTGCCAAGAGGAACCAAAAAATATGGGTGCTTGGTTTTCAGTAAGAGATTATATCCAATGGACATTAGACACTTTAAAGGCTAATAATAACAAAATTTCTTATATAGGAAGAAGCCCAGACGCAACTCCTGCAACAGGATATGCCAAAAGGCATAATTCTCAACAACAAGAAATAATTAACGAGGTGTTTGATTAATTATAATGAGTGAAAAAATTGTAGTCCCGGCTCTTGGTGAAAGTATTACAGAAGCTACCGTCTCTAAATGGCTAAAAAATCCAGGCGATGCAGTTGAAGTAGATGAGCCGTTAGTAGAGCTTGAAACAGATAAAGTAAATCTTGAAGTTCCATCACCTGTAAAAGGTATTTTAACTAAAATAAATTCAAAAGATGGTTCAGTAGTAGAAGTAGGAGCATTATTAGGTTCTGTATCAACAGATAGTGAGGCGGTTAAATCTACACCAATAAAGAAAGAAGAAATAAAGAAAGATCAAATTATTTCTAAAGAGAGCAATGTAATAAAATTAGATGCTAGTAAAAAAGAACCAAAAATATTTGAAGAAAAAGAAATCAAAAAATCTAAAGAAAAACCTCTAGTTTTAACAGAGGAAGTTAAACCAAAAGTTGCTCCAATAAGAGATATGAATCCAAACTTGTCTCCAGCAGTGAGAAAAATAGTTGTTGAAAATAATATTGATATTAATTCAATTCAAGGCTCAGGCAAAGATGGAAGAGTTTTAAAAGGAGATTTAATAAGTTTGATGGGAGCAAATCCAAAACCATCCGAAAGAAAAATTCAATACGGTGAAGAAGAACGAATTAAAATGACCAGGTTGAGACAAACTATTGCGAAAAGATTAAAACAAGCACAAGAGAATGCCGCTCTTTTAACAACATTTAACGAAGTTGATATGAGTAGCGTAATGGAAATGAGAAAAGAAAATCAAGATGATTTCCAATCTCGTTATGGAATAAAATTAGGATTTATGTCTTTCTTTGTAAAAGCATGTGTAGTTGCATTAAAAAATTTCCCTGCTGTGAATGCTGAAATAGATGGTGATGAGATTATCTACAAAAACTATTACAATATTAGTTTTGCTGTAGGAACAGAAAAAGGTTTGGTTGTTCCTGTTTTAAGAAATGCAGATGAATTATCTTTTGCTGATATTGAAAAAAATATTAAAGAAATTTCAGAAAAAGCTAGAGATGGAAAGTTAACTATTGAAGACCTTCAAGGGGGAACATTTACAATAAGTAATGGAGGTGTGTATGGGTCTATGCTTTCAACTCCTATACTAAATTTACCTCAATCTGGTGTGTTAGGTATGCATAATATAGTTGAAAGACCTGTTGTTATAGATGGTGAAATTAAAATAAGACCAATTATGTATTTAGCATTATCATATGATCATAGAATTATTGATGGAAAAGAGTCTGTATCTTTTCTTAAAATGATTAAAGAAAACTTAGAAGACCCTAGAAGGCTGTTTTTAGATATTTAAATGTCAGAAAAATTTCAAGCTGTAGTTATTGGAGGTGGACCGGGTGGTTATGTTTGCGCAATCAGACTTGCTCAATTAGGATTAAAAACTGCATGTATAGAGTCTAGAGGGTCTTTGGGAGGTACTTGTTTAAATGTTGGTTGTATACCATCAAAAAGCTTACTTAATCTGTCTGAAGATTTTCACAAAGTGAAAAGTTTAGCAAACAAAGGTATTGAAGTTGGTGAAGTAAAATTAAACTTAGACAAAATGATGAAAAGCAAAGATAAAGCTGTAACAGTTCTAACAAAAGGTGTTGAATTTCTATTGAAAAAAAACAAAGTTACTTATTTCAAAGGACACGGAAGTTTTAAATCTAAAAATGAAATTTTAATAAAAGATGACAAAAATAAAGAAACTATCATCCAAACAGAAAAAACAGTTATTGCTACAGGATCAGTTCCAGTTTCATTACCAGGAATAGAAATAGATGAAAAAACAGTTGTTTCATCAACAGGTGCATTAAAATTAGAAAAGGTACCTAAGAAAATGGTAGTTGTAGGAGGAGGCTATATAGGATTAGAGATGGGATCTGTATGGTCAAGACTTGGAGCAGAGGTGCAAGTTGTTGAATTTTTAGATCATATTACACCTGGAATGGATAAAGAAATCTCTTTAGAATTTATGAAAATTTTAAAAAAACAGGGAATAAAATTTAATATGCAAAATAAAGTTGAAACAATTAAAAAAAATGCAACAGGTGCAGTTGTTTCAACAATAGATAAAGATGGTAATAAAAACAACTTTGAGTGTGATGTTGTTTTAATTTCTGTTGGTAGAAAGCCTAATACTGAAGGTTTAAATTTACAGTCTGTAGGAGTAGGTCTTGATGAAAGAAATAGAATTAAAATTGATAAAAGTTTTAAGACAAACGTTGAAAATATTTATGCAATAGGTGATGTAATTGTTGGTCCAATGCTTGCACATAAAGCAGAGGATGAAGGTATAGCAGTTGCAGAAAATATAGTTGGTCAATCCGGGCATGTAAATTACGATACAATTCCGGGAGTAATTTATACATCACCAGAAGTAGCATCAATCGGAAAAACTGAGGAACAATTAAAAGAATTGAATAAAAAATATAAAGTAGGGAAATTTTCATTTATGGCTAATTCAAGAGCTAAGGCTATAGATGATGCAGAAGGATTTGTTAAAATTTTAGCTGATGAACAAACTGATAAAGTATTAGGTGCACATATTATTGGACCTCATGCAGGAGAATTAATTGCAGAGATTGGTGTTGCAATGGAATTTGGTGCAAGTGCAGAAGATATTGCCCGAACTTGTCATGCTCATCCAACTTTTTCTGAAGCAGTTAAAGAAGCTGCTTTATCAGTAGATA
>CACLRF010000012.1 GCA_902609235.1 uncultured Pelagibacteraceae bacterium | reverse complement strand
AAAAAAAATTGCACTAGTAATAAACACTGGAGGTGGAAACAGTGAACACCGACTAAGTGATGCAATAGCTTTAAGAAGAGCAACACTTAAAAATAAAGTTCCTTACTGTACTAATATGTCAACAGCACAAGCATGTCTGGAGGCAATAAAATCACTTAAAACAAAAAAATTAGAAGTTAATTCTCTTCAAGATATATAAATCTATACATCAACAATTAAAGTGTCTTTAGATCCTCCACCTTGTGAACTATTTACAATTGTACTCCCTTTCCTAAGCGCAACCCTAGTTAATCCTCCTGTGCTTACATATGTAGTTTTTCCACTAAGTACAAATGGTCTTAAATCGAGATGTCTTGGTTCAATATCATTTTCAGTAATTGTTGGTGCAGTTGAAAGAGTTTCAAGAGGTTGTGCAATATATTCTCTTGGATTTTTTTTGATTTTAGCTATTACCTCATCTCTTTCTTTTTTGTCAGCTTTAGGACCAATCATAATGCCATAACCACCAGATGCGTTAGCAGGTTTAACGACTAACTTAGAAATATTTTCAATAACATAGTTTCTCTCATTTTTATTATGACATAAGTAAGTTTCTACCTGATTTAAGATAGGTTGTTCACCTAGATAGTAAACAACCATTTTGTTAACATAAGAGTAAACCACCTTATCGTCAGCAACACCTGTCCCAATTGCATTGATTATACCAACATTTCCTTTACGCCAGCTTTTAAATAATCCTGGTACCCCAATCAGTGAATCTTTGAAAAATACTTTTGGATCTAAAAAATTGTCATCAAGACGTCTATAGATACAATCTACCTTTAATGGACCTTTAACAGTCTTCATATAAACAATATCGTTCTCAACAAATAAATCTTTTCCCTCAACTAAAGCAATACCCATCTGTTCAGCTAAGAAAGAGTGCTCAAAATAAGCAGAATTATATATACCAGGTGTTAAAACTACCATATGAGGGTTTGAAGTTTTTTTTGGAATACATTCAACCATGCAATTAAATAATTTATTTGTGTATTGATGGATTGATGCAACTTTATATCTTGTAAATAATTCAGGAAATACATCTCGCATCACCATCCTGTTTTCAAGCATGTAAGATACACCCGAAGGTACTCTTAAATTATCCTCTAAAACTAAATAATCACCATTAGTATTTCTAATTAAATCAATTCCAGAAATATTTGACCAAGCTTTGTGTTTAGGAGAAAAACCCTCACATTCCTTAACATAAAATGGAGAATTAAAAATAATTTCATTTGGTACTACTTTATCTTTGAATATTTTTTTTTGATTATAAACATCGTCAATAAATAAATTCAACGCCTTTACACGCTGCTTTAAACCCTTTGAAACTTTGTTCCATTGTGTTTTTGGTATTATTCTTGGTATTATATCAAGGGGCCATTTTTTTTCTTCTGCCCTATTGTTAGCTGCATATACTCTAAAATTAATACCTCTAGCACTAATTGTACTTTGACAATTTTTTTCAATTTCTTGAAGTTTTTTTTTACCGTATCTTTCTAAAATTGATGAAATTATTGCAGCATGTTTCCGAAGTTTATTATCTTTAGTAAAATAACCATCATAAGCATGACTTGAGTTATAGTTTTTCCAAAGCTTTGAAATCATAGAATTATAGTGTTTAATACTTAAATAAAATAAGCAAATGCATTTTAGATATATCTGTTATGCTTTTAATTGATTTTAAAAAAATGTTATAGTTAACTAATTATTTTACTCAATGACTTACTGCATAGGAATTAAAACAAATGAAGGTCTTGTGTTTGCTTCAGACTCAAGGACAAATGCTGGATTGGATAATGTAAATATTTATTCTAAAATGATGACTCACGATGTAGGTGATAGAACAGTTGTAATAGTTACTTCTGGGAATTTAGGTACCTCTCAAGCAGTTTATAAATCAATCGAAAAAGATTTAAAAAGCACTACAGGTATAATGAATTTAAACACTTGTAATGATTTTGAACAAATCGCATCTTATATAGGATCTTTAAATATTGAGCACTCATCACCTCAAGGAATTAATACAGATAATGTCTTACTTGGTTCAACATTTATAGTAGGCGGACAAATTAAGGGTCAGCAACATGAATTATATTTAGTTTATCCTCAAGGAAATTATATAAGGCCAGCTGACAGTAAACCGTATCTTGTAATTGGGGAGGTCAAATATGGAAAACCAATTCTTGATAGGGTTATTAAACCAAATGTTTCAATTGGTGATGCATCAAGATGTGCTCTGATTTCAATGGATTCTACTTTAAAAAGTGATCTTACTGTTGGGCCTCCAATAGATTTTGCAGTGCTAAAAAAAGATGCAGATAATCTATCTACACTTGAGTGTTTAAATATTACAGATGAAAATTATTCAAAGGTTTGTAATCAATGGTCTGAGGGTATTTTTAAAGTTTTTGACTCTTTTCCAAGGTTTGATTGGGAAAAATAAAAACTATTCAACTCTCCAATCAGTTTCAAATGTGACATAATTAACTTGCAAACATCGTCTTTCTTTTAAAATTTTTTTTTTTTCCATTCCATGCCAGGTATTTGGTCCACTAGTAAACAGATAACCATAGTTATGTTTATAAGGAAGTGTCTTAACCTTCTCTAATTTTTCATTATAAAAATCTGTTCCTAAGTCCTCTGACTCATTTGTTTTATTAACAAATATCAATCCTGACATAAGTTTTTCTTTTATATCGCAATGAGGTTTAAGCCAAAAACCTTCTCGATCGCATATGACTTCAACTCTTACATAACAATTTGATAAATCCTTATCTATCATTTTAGATATTGTTTCATATGTTTCTCTAGATTGGAGCTCGTTTATAAATTTTACTAAATTTGGAAATTGAGTGGAGTTTTCTTTATTTATAAAACATCTAAATTTTATTGCTTGTCCACCTGATGCTATTCCTTCTCTAAATTCTGCAGCTCCACCATCTATTGCTCTAGTGCCATCGTAATTAAGATTGTGTTTACTCACATCAGGAATATCTGCTTTCACTATTTCATTAATTGCTTCCTCTGATAGAGCATTGCTATATTCCCAATGATTAAAAGGGAAATTGTATTGTTTGGAATTATTTTTAATTGAATTTAAAAATGACATTAACTTTGAATTTTACTTTTTAATATTCTTGCAATTCTATTAGTTTCATCAAGTTTTTCATAGTTCCAATTTTCTATTTCTTCTCCCAAATTTCTTATAATATTTAATTCTCTAAATAAATTCCTAAAATTTTGGAATCTCTTATCATTTCTTTTCGGTAAAATGTTTGCTACATAAATGGGTTTACCAGTTAAAGCTGCTTCCGATATCATTGAGCTCGAGTCACATGTAACAATTATGTTTTCAGATAAGCCTAAAGCTGACAAATAAGCTTTTTTATCAACATTCATTATAATAGTATGATTTTCACCAAAAAATTCTTTAGCATAGTGGATCGTATTCATAGGTGTTCTCATTGACGGAATTACTACAAGTTGAAAATTATGTTTTTTTAACAATTTATAAAATATTGAAAAGATATGTTTCATGTTTTTTGTTGAATAATCATAATATTTTGTAGGCCCACCCAAAATTAAAGACCAAATTTTTCTATCATCTTTTTTTATAAATGATTTTAAATAATGCTCGTTTTCCTCGATTTCTTTTATTGTAAGATAATGTATGGCCCCTTTAGTGGAAATTACATTTAAACCTTTTATACCATCGTGTTCAGGAGCGATTACAAAATCAAAATGATTTAAATCTACTTTTGGATCTTGGATATGGATATTAAATACTTTTTTATTTGAAATACTTTTTAAATGAATTGATGGAATTACACTCTTTCTTCCACAAGATATAATTATATCAAAATCTAAATGATCAATTTTTTTATAAACATTTTGTGAAATCGGAGTAAATTTTGGTGGGAACAAATTCCAAAAATTATTTAGTTCAACCTTATGGTGTGTAAATTCAATATCTAAAGCTTTTGCCAAACCTTCAACTTGGCTTATCATTCCATGCATACCTTGTGTTAATAAAATACCTTTTAATTTAGTCATTAATCATTATATAGCTCTCATATGAGTCAAAATCCAACTAAACACACAAAAGTGTTAATAATTGGATCTGGTCCAGCCGGATACACAGCAGCGGTATATGCAGCTCGAGCGATGTTAAATCCAATTTTAGTTTATGGTGCAGAACCTGGTGGACAATTAACAACTACAACAGATGTAGAGAATTATCCAGGATTTGCAGATGTAATTCAAGGTCCATGGTTGATGGATCAAATGAAAGATCAAGCTAAAGCAGTTGGAACAGAAATGATTGAGGATCATATTGCATCTGTGAATTTGAAATCACAACCCTTTGAAGCAATCGGCGACACTGGACAAAAATATACTGCTGATAGCATAATTATTTCAACAGGTGCTCAAGCAAGATGGTTAAACATAAAATCAGAACAAGAATTTAGAGGCTTTGGAGTTTCGGCTTGTGCAACATGTGATGGTTTCTTTTTCAAGGATAAAGAGGTTGCAGTAGTTGGTGGTGGAAATGCTGCTGTTGAAGAGGCAATGTTTCTTACAAAATTTGCATCAAAAGTTAAATTGATCCACAGACGAGATAGTTTGAGAGCTGAAAAAATGCTTCAGAAAAAATTAATGGATAATAAAAAAATAGAGATTATTTGGGACTCTGTTGTTGAGGATATAATCGGAGACAAAGAACCCAAAAATGTAAAAGGAATTAAAATTAAAAACGTTAAAACAAGTAATGTAGAAGAAATAAAACTTGATGGAGTATTTATTGCGATTGGTCACGATCCTGCAACGCAGCTTTTTAAAGATCAATTAGAAATGGATAAAGAAGGATACCTAATTACAAAATCTGACTCGACTGAAACAAACGTACCTGGCGTTTATGCTGCTGGAGATGTAAAAGACAAAACATTTAGGCAAGCTGTAACCGCTGCAGGTATGGGATGTATGGCTGCTCTTGAAGCTGAAAAATTTTTATCACACTAAAAAATGAAAATAAATTGGATTATTTTTGTGACTGGATGGATGTCATTCAGAGCAGTTGGGTCTGGCCTATTTTTGTTTTGGATCTTTACTGGTAATGAACGTTCGGCACCATCCGAATGGATAGTTCCTTTTGTGGGTGACTTTTTTATTGGGATAACTGCTTTATTTTTAGTTTACTACATTATAAAAAAACCAAGTACTATACTATGGATTCTTTTGCTATCTTGGAATGTAATTGGTTTATTAGATTTAATTGGTGCAATAAACGTAAGTTTTGAAGCTCCTTATGGACCTATACCAGAAATAGGATTTAATGAATTTGCAGTAAGATCTATTTTAATTTTAAATACTTTATTACAGATTTCTTGTATTTTCCTATTATGTCAAAAAGATACAAAAGAATATTTTAAATTTTAAAAAATAAAATGTCAGAAAAAGTATTACTCACTGGTATTAGTGGATTTGTTGCAAAACATGTTGCTATTGAATTACTAAATTCAGGTTACGAAGTTTTAGGCACTGTTAGGAATTCGAGTTCAATTGATCAAACAAAAAAAACGTTAGAGGAAAATAATGTTTCAACTGAAAAATTATCCTTTGTAAAGTTAGATTTATTAAAGGATGAAGGCTGGAATGAAGCTGCAGAGGGCTGCAAATATATCATCCATGTAGCTTCTCCTTTTCCTTTAAAAGTTTCAAATGATAGGGAGTCACTAACCCCAGCAGCAAAAGATGGTACTCTAAGAGTATTAAACGCTGGAATTAATGCGGAAGTTGAACATTTCGTAAAAACTTCCTCTATAGTATGCATGTTTCGAAGACCAAATAGATCCAACCCCTATACATTTGGTGAAAATGATTGGACTGATCTAGAGTGGGATAAAACTACAGATTATTTTGTATCTAAAACTAGGGCAGAAAAGGCTGCCTGGGACCTTATGGAAAGTAAAGGTCTTAAAAAAAGTCTAACGTGTATCAATCCTGGATTTGTTTTAGGAGATTTTTTAAACGAGAAAACAAGTACTTCAATGGAATATGCAAAACAATTGCTTCAAGGAAAATATCCAGCTGCTCCAAAATTTTCAGTAATGATATCTCATGTAAAAGATGTTGCAAAAGCCCATGTTCTATCTTTAAGTAATAAAAAAGCTGGAGGCAGGAGATTGATTGTTGGATCAGAAGTAAGAAGTATTCTTGAATTATCAAAAATAATGGCCAAAAATATTCCAAGTCATGCAAAAAAACTTCCTAAAAGAGAATTGCCAAATTTTATGGTGAAACTTATAAGTTATATAGACACAAGTGCAAAAACTATGGTTCCTGATTTAGGTCTTAAAATGCAAACGGACCAAACATATGCAGAAGAAATTCTTCAAATAAAGTTTAAAGCATCTGAAATTGCGGTTGTTGATGCAGCAAAATCGTTAATAAGACTTAAGTTAGCTTGAAGTTAATTCAACTATTTCATCAGATTCAAACGTAATTTTTTGTAAATTTTGTTTGGCAATTTTGATCATTGCCTTTGCAACATTTTCTGAACTGATTGGTCTCATTTTTTTAAATGGCCCAAATAATAAAGGCGACAATGCGCTAAAAGCAAAAATACCTATTTTTTCACCTACTCTGTTCTCTTTTCTTTTCCCCATTAAAAAAGAAGGTCTTAATATTCCTAATTTAGAGAAGTTTAATCTTTTTAATTCTTCTTCAACTAAACCTTTAAATTTCACATAATTACCGGAACTATTTGGATTAGCATATATTGAAGAAATAAAAATAAATGACTTAACTGAATTAGCTTTTGCAATTTGTGCAATTTCCTTTGGAATATCTAACTCTACTTTTTGGTAATCATTTTTATCAGGAGAATTTTGCTTTGTGGTTCCAATACAAAAAAAACAATCATCCCCTGTAATTCCATTTTTATGATTTCCTAAATTATTAAAATCAATATTTATAACCTCAACTTTTTCATTATTAATTGAAGTTTGAGAGCGAACGAAAATCTTAATTTTAGTGTAATAATTATCTTGAATTAATTGATTAACTAAATGGCCACCAATTAATCCAGTGGAACCAAATACTATGGCTGTTTTCATTAATTTAAACTTTTACAAAAAGAGGAAATTTTTTCTAAAGCTTTTTTTAGATTTTCCATTGAAGTTGCATATGAAATTCTGAAAAATCCCTCTAAACCAAATGCAGAACCCTGAACAACAGCAACACCACTATTCTCTAAAAGAGATTGAACAAAATCAGTGTCTGATTTAATTTCTTTTCCACTAGAATCTTTTTTTCCCATTAACTCTTTACAACTAGGGAAAACATAAAATGCACCATCAGGATTTAGACAATTGATGCCATTAATATCATTTAATGCTTTTACTACAAAATCTCTTCTTTCTTGAAAAGAATCAGCTCTTTTTTTTATAAAATCTTGAGTTCCACTCAGTGCTTCAACTGATGCTGCTTGACTAATTGATGAAGGATTAGTTGTTGATTGTGATTGAATTTTAGCAATAGCTTTAACAATATCTTTTGGGCCAGCTGCGTACCCTATCCTCCAACCTGTCATTGAATAAGCTTTACTTACGCCATTCATTGTAAGAACTCGGTCTTTTAAACTTTCTATTTGAGCAATAGTAAAAAATTTAAATCCTTCGTAAATCACGTGTTCATAAATATCATCACTTAAAATATAAATGTGATTATATTTTTCTAAAACTGCAGCAATTGCTTTTATATCTTTTTCAGAATAACAGGCTCCGGTTGGATTAGATGGTGAATTTAAAATAATCCATTTCGTTTTTGGTGTTATAAATTTTTCTAAATCTGAAGGATTTATTTTAAAGCCTTGTTTTTCGCCACATTCCATTATAACTGGTTTTCCACCAGCCAATAAAACTATATCAGGATAAGACACCCAATAAGGAGCTGGAATTATTACCTCGTCTCCATCGTTAAGTGTTGCCATCATAGCATTATAAATAACGTGCTTTCCTCCTGCTCCAACAGTAATTTGATCAGTGGTATAATCCAAATTATTTTCTTTTTTAAATTTTTCTGCAATTGCTTTTTTTAATGCCGGTGTTCCATCAACTGCTGTGTATTTGGTGTCACCTTCATTAATTGCCTTTATTGCAGCTTCTTTAATATTATCTGGAGTATCAAAATCTGGTTCCCCTGCACCAAGACTGATAACATCTTTTCCAGCAGCTTTTAATTCTCTTGCTTTTTGAGTTACAGCAATAGTGGGTGATGGTTTAATCTTTTTTAAACTGTCTGATATTATGCTCATTGAAATATAAATAAATCCTACTACGTTGTTTAATATATGGAAAATACTTATCAAGATTTAATTACAGATATCCAGAGTAAAAATCCAAAAATAGGTGGGAAACTTGAGGGTGGAAAAAAATTTAAAATTAAATCTGATTTTAAACCTGCAGGTGATCAGCCTGAGGCAATAAAAAAATTAGTTAGTGGTGCTAACAAAGAACAATTTAACCAAGTTTTACTTGGTGTTACAGGATCAGGAAAAACGTTTACTATGGCTAAAGTTATTGAAGCTACTAACAGACCTGCTTTAATATTGGCTCCAAACAAAACACTTGCTGCTCAACTTTATGGGGAAATGAAAACCTTTTTTCCTGACAATGCTGTTGAATATTTCGTTTCATACTACGACTATTACACTCCTGAGGCTTATGTACCAAGATCAGATACATATATAGAAAAAGAAGCCTCTATAAATGAACAGATTGATCGGATGAGGCACTCAGCAACTAGATCACTTTTAGAAAGAGATGATGTATTAATTGTTGCAAGCGTTTCTTGTATTTATGGGCTTGGATCAGTTGAAGCTTATAGTAAAATGACTTTAACACTTCAAAAAAATTATAATTATAATAGAGAGGAAATAATTAAGTCTTTAGTTGCTCTTCAATACAAACGTAATGATCAAAATTTTTATAGAGGAACATTTAGAGCAAGGGGAGAATACTTAGAAATTTTTCCATCACACTTAGAGGATAGAGCTTGGAGATTGTGTTTGTTTGGAGATAAACTTGAACATATAGAAGAGTTTGATCCGTTAACTGGTGATAAAGTAAGAGAATTAAGTTTAGTAAAAGTTTACGCGAATAGTCACTACATCACTCCGAAACCTACAATTGAGCAAGCAGTAATTAATATTAAAAAAGAATTAGAAGTAACTTTAAAAAAACACCGTTCTGAAAATAAATTATTAGAGGCACAAAGATTAGAAGAAAGAACTAAATTTGATCTTGAAATGATTGAAGCAACTGGTTCTTGTGCTGGTATTGAAAACTATTCAAGATTTTTGTCAGGAAGAAAACCAGGTGAGCCACCTCCTACTCTTTTTGAATACTTTCCTGATAATACTTTGATATTTGTCGATGAGTGCCACGTTACTGTTCCTCAACTTAATGGAATGTATAAAGGAGATAGATCAAGAAAAAGTACTTTAGCAGAATATGGATTTAGACTTCCTTCATGTATGGATAATAGGCCATTAAAATTTGAAGAGTGGGATTTAATGAGAACTCAAACTGTATTTGTTTCCGCAACTCCTGGACCATGGGAACTAGAGCAAACAAAAGGTAAATTTATAGATCAGGTAATTAGACCAACAGGATTAATTGATCCACCTGTTGAAATAAGACCTGCAAAAAATCAAGTGGATGATTTAATGCATGAATGTAAACGGGTTATAGAAAATAATCATAGAGTATTAGTAACAACACTAACTAAAAAAATGGCTGAAGATTTAACTGAATACCTTCATGAAAATGGCATCAAGGTAAGATACCTGCACTCAGATATTGATACACTAGAAAGAATTGAAATCATGAGAGATTTAAGAATGGGTGTATTTGATGTCTTGGTTGGTATTAACTTATTAAGAGAAGGATTAGATATTCCTGAATGTGCATTAGTTGGAATTTTAGATGCAGATAAAGAAGGTTTTTTAAGATCAGAAACATCTTTAATTCAAACCATAGGAAGAGCAGCAAGAAATGTTGATGGCAAAGTAATTTTGTATGCTGACAAAGAAACAAAAAGTATAAAAAAAGCAACTGAAGAAACTGATAGAAGAAGAAAAATTCAATTAGCTTATAACAAGAAACACAAAATAGATGCAAAGTCGGTAAAAAAAGATATCAGCGATATTTTAGAAAGTGTCTATGAGAAAGATTACGTCAAAATAAGCGAGGGTTCAAATATCGGTGGAAATCTTAAAAAACATCTCAAAGGCTTAGATAAAAAGATGAAAGAAGCAGCATCTAATTTAGAATTTGAAGAGGCCGCTAAAATAAGAGATGAAATAAGAAAATTGGAAAGTACAGAATTAGAAATTACATTAAATCCAAAAATAAGGCAGTATGATGTAAAAAATAAGCTTTATCCAAAAGGAAGATCAACTATGGGTATGCCAGGTACTAAAGTTACAAAAAAAAGAGATAAAAAATGGAAGCACGGAAAATAATCATTACTGGTGGGGCAACCAGAATTGGAGCTGCGATTGCAAGAAAATTATCTGGTCCTAATATAGAAATCTTAATCCATTATAACAAATCAAAATTAAAAGCAGAAAAATTAAAAAAAGAGTTATCTAATGAAGGTACAAAAGTTTACTTAGTCAAAGGTGATTTGAGTAAAGAAAATGATGTAAATAAAATTGTAAAATTTGCAAAATCTCAACTTAAATATTTTGATTGTTTAATTAACAATGCTTCTTTATTTGAAAATGATAAATTAGAAAATTTTACAACAGATAGCTGGGGGCAACATCTTAGAACCAATTTAAGAACACCAGCATTATTATCTAAAGAATTTTCAAAAAATGTTAGGAAAGGAAATAACAATATTATTAACATTATCGATCAAAGAGTTTTTAAATTAACTCCATATTTTTTTTCTTATACAATAAGTAAAACAGGTTTGTATACTTTAACTAAAACTAGCGCTATGAGCTTAGCTCCAAACGTAAGAGTAAACGCTATTGCACCTGGACCCACTATAAAAAATCAAAGACAATCTGAAAAACATTTCAAAAAGCAATATTTAGCAACCCCCCTAAAAAGACAAGTTGGTGTAGAACAAATTTGCAATGCTGTTGACTTTTTTATAAAAAATATATCTATTACTGGACAAGTTTTAGCTATTGATAGTGGACAAAATTTAAACTGGCAAACACCAGATATTATGGGCGGAAAAGAATGAAAAAAATTAATCCTTTTTTTGCAGCAGCGATAATTTTAATTGGTGGTTTTTTTGCATTCAAAGTAATGTCATTTTTAGGTTGCTATGTTCGAATTGAGGATGGAAATGTGTGTTGGAGTCTCACTATTTTGGGTGAAAAATAATGAAAAAAAATAATTTGAAAATCGTCAAAATAGATAAAAATAAAAGTTTATTTAATTATGAAAAAAAAATCCTAATTAATGAATTAATCTTAGATTTAAAACTTGGTTATTACGATTTTGAAAAAGAAAAATCTCAGAAAGTTAAATTTAGTCTTGAAATAGACTATGAAGATAAAAAACCTTCAAGCGATAAAGACATAAAATCCATTGTTAATTATGGAACTATAGTAAAATTAATTACTAAACTTGTAAAAAAGAAACATTATAATTTCCTAGAAACTTTAGCAGAAGCTGTTTTTGACGAACTATTTAAAGATAAAAGGATTGCTAAAATAGAGTTGAAAATTGAAAAATTAGAAATCTTAAAACAGTGTTCATCTGTTGGTATTCAAATTACCAAAAAAAGAAGCCATGATAAGCTCTGAAATAGGAAAAGAAGTAATTAAAAAAGAACTACCTCTAGTACCAAAACTTCCAGGCGTATACAGGATGCTTAATGAAAAAAATGAGATTCTTTATGTAGGTAAAGCCAAAAATTTACCAAATAGATTAAAGAGTTATGTTGCAGAAAAAAATCACATAATAAGAACTGAAAGAATGTTATCTCAAATAAGAAAATTAGAGATAACAACGACATCTAATGAGAGTGAAGCATTACTTCTAGAAGCAAATTTAATTAAAAAGCATAAACCAAAATTTAATATTCTCTTACGAGATGATAAGTCATTTCCATTTATATTTATTGGTAATAAAGATAAGTGGCCTCAAATAAAAAGACATAGAGGAAAAAAAACAAAAGAAGGTTTTTACTTTGGGCCTTTTGCCTCTGCTGGTTCAGCTAATTGGACAATCAAAATGATCCAAAAAATTTTTCATTTAAGAGTTTGTGATGACACCGTTTTTAAAAACAGAGAAAGACCGTGTATTTTATATCAAATAAAAAGATGTTCTGGACCTTGTGTGGGCTATGTAAAAAAAGAGGAATACAATCAAACAGTAGAAGATGCTATTGAATTTGTTTCAGGTAAATCTAGAAAAATTCAAAAAAATCTTTCTAACCAAATGGAAAAGGCAAGTGAGGATCTTGATTTTGAAAAAGCTGTAATTTTAAGAGATAGAATTAAGGCATTAAATATAATTCAATCCTCACAGAGAATTAATGAAGCAAACTTAGTTGAGGCAGATGTAATTGCTGGTTATAAAGAATCTGGAAAAACTTGTATTCAAGTATTTTTTTATAGATCAAAACAAAATTGGGGTAATCAACCTTTTTTTCCAAAACACGACCCCGATGAAAAGTTTAGTGAAATCCTGAATTCGTTTGTTTCTCAATTTTACGAAAATAAAAGTGTTCCTTCGTCTATTATTCTATCAGAAGAAATAAAGGAAAAAGCACTAATTGAAAAAACACTTACACAAAAAGAAGGTAAACAAATAAATATTTCAGTTGCGAAAAAAGGATCAAAACTAAAAGTAATTAATCAAGCAATTAAAAATGCAAAAGATAGCCTTAATAGAAAACTTTATGAAAGTCAGAATAATAAAGAATTGTTTGATGCAGTATCTAAAAAATTTAATTTAGAAACTAATATAAATTTAATCGAAGTTTACGATAATAGTCATATTCAGGGTACTAATAGTGTTGGTGCTTTAATAGCCTACGGTGATGAAGGATTTATAAAAAAAAGATATAGAAAATTTAATATTAAACACAAAAAAAATGAGCAAGACGACTATGGAATGATGAGAGAAGTGTTGAACAGAAGGTTCAAAAGAGCAGTTCAAGAAAAAGACAACTACCTTGCTTTTCCTGATTTGGTTCTAGTAGATGGAGGGAAAGGTCAATATTCAGTCGCTAGAGAGAGCCTTAATGAATTAGGACTTCATGACATTCCAATTATTGCAATAGCAAAAGGTAAATTTAGAAATAGTGGAAATGAAACTTTTTTTCACAATGGTAAAGAATACAAATTTACGAGAAACGACCCTACCCTATTTTTTCTTCAACGAATAAGAGATGAATCACATAGATTTGCCATAAGCGCTCACAGAGCAAAGAGAAAAAAAGGTATTAGTAAATCTTTATTAGACCAAATAGAGGGCATTGGCGCTATAAGAAAAAGAGCTTTATTGAACCATTTTGGATCTGCAAGATCGGTTGAGTCTGCTAGCTTAGATGAAATAAAATCTGTAGAAGGTGTTGAAGAAAAAGTAGCAAAAAAGATATATAACTTTTTTCACGAATAATTATGCTAAAAAAAATTCCAAACATATTAACAATAGGGCGAATAATAATTGTTCCCTTTTTTGTTTTAGCTTTTTATCTTCCAGGATTTTATGGTGATCTTACTGCTTTAATATTATTTATTGTTGCATCATTTACAGACTTTTTAGATGGTATGTTGGCCAGAATCTTTGGGGTAGAGTCAAAACTCGGTGAACTATTAGATCCTATAGCTGATAAAATTATTGTTGCTACAGCATTAATACTTCTAGTTATGGATGGAACAATAAGAAATTATGAAGTAATTGCAGCAATAATAATTCTTACAAGAGAAATTTTAATTTCAGGTTTGAGAGAATTTTTGGCAAAGGGAAAAATAAAACTTCCCGTTTCAAACCTTGCTAAGCTTAAAACAGTATTACAAATGGTATCGATAGCTCTTTTATTATCTGGAAATACAGGAAATAAAATAATTAATTTCCAAGATTATAACGCTCAAACAATAGGTCTAATTCTTTTGTGGTTATCTGCTGCGTTAACACTTTTTACTGGATATGATTATATGCGAAAAGGTATTGATCACGCTATGTCTGAAGACAGTAAAGACTAGGCTGCTTTTTTCTTCCTAACTAATGCCTGATAACTTTTATTTAAATCAATAATAGTATCACAAACTTTAAATTGATGTTCAGCAATACAAGATACTGGTGTTACTTCTGCTGCTGTTCCAGTTAAAAAACATCCAACGAAATTAGGTAATTCAGTTGGACTAATTTTTCTTTCATGTACTTTTATATTTTTTGATTTTGCAATTCCAATTACAGTTCTTCTTGTAATACCATCTAAAAAAGAATCTGGTATAGGAGTGTGAATTTCCCCATTTTTATCTTTAAAAAAAATATTTGCTCCAGTAGCTTCAGCAATATTCCCTTCATGATCAAGCATTAAAGAATCAGTGTATCCTTGCTTTTCTGCCTCATGTTTTGAGAGAGTACAAATCATGTAAAGACCTGATGCTTTTGTGTCCCATGGTATTGTATTAGGTGCTGGTCTTCTCCAGTTTGAAATATTTAATCTTATTCCTTCAACTTTGAGTTTAGGATCAAAATATGATCCCCATTCCCACGTTGCAATCGCAACATGTATTTTTGTTTGTTGCGCAGAAATAGCCATCATCTCGCTACCTCTCCAAGCAACAGGTCTTACATAACCATTATCTATTTTTTGGGTCGCGATAATTTTATTTGATGCATTATTGATTTCTTCCTCTGTATATGGAATTTCAAAACCCATTCTTCGAGCAGAATGAAAAAATCTAGCTGTGTGCTCTTCTAATTTGAAAATTGAACCATCATAAACTCTCTCACCTTCAAATACACAGCTTGCGTAGTGCATACCATGGCTTAAAACATGTAGTTTAACGTCAGCCCAATCAACTAATTCGTTGTTGTACCATATTTTTCCAGATCTTTTGTCGTAAGGTACCATGTGTGAAAATTTTTTTAATTTATAACTGAAAAATATCTTTGTATCTTTAATATGTCAATATAACTTACCTATTATGAAAGAACTTTTGTATTTAAAAGATGACCAACTTAAAGATCTAATTGAAAAACTATTTGTAAGCTACAGGGAAACATTTTCAGATGCAAAAAAAGTACTAAATAGATATGATATTGGTTTAGCTCACCATAAAGTTATTCATCTTTTATCAATGTACCAAGGTATTTCTATTTCTGAGCTATTAAAAAGATTAAAAGTGACAAAACAGAGCCTAAACAGAGTGCTTAAAGATTTAATTAAATTAGAAATAGTAACTTTTAAAAAAAATGATCAGGATACAAGAGTGAAACATGTTTTTTTAAATGAAAAAGGAAAAAAAATATCTAATGAAATTTTTGATTTGCAAAAAAAAAGAATTTACAATGCATTACTTAATTCTAACTCAGAGGAAGTAATTAATTTTGATAATGTATTAAGTAAAATTATTAATGGATAAATTTATTGCTCATATTCTAGTTGTTGACGATGACGATGGAATTAGATCATTAGTAAAAAAATACTTAAATGAAAACAATTTTTTAGTCACAACTGCAAATAGTGCTGAAGATGCATCAGAAAAAATTAGCATCATTAAATTTGATTTAATCATTTTAGATATAATGATGCCAGGAAAAAATGGGTTGGAATTTATTAAAGATCATAAAAAAAAATTAGATACTCCTATTATACTTCTGACTGCCAAAGGAGAAGCAAATGAAAGAGTTCAGGGTTTAGAGATTGGAGCAGATGATTATTTGCCAAAACCATTTGAACCAAAAGAACTGATTTTAAGAATTAAAAATATTTTAGAAAAAACTTTAAAAACTGAACAAGTCAGAATTATTGAATTTTCAAATGTTAAAATAGATTTGAACAAACTTTTGATACTCAAGAATAATAAAGAATTTAAAATTAATAATACAGAAAAAATAATTTTAGAAAAAATGATTAATGATCCTGGTAAAACATTTTCAAGAGAAGATATTGGTCAATTAATTGAACTTGATAAAGAAAGATCGATAGACGTAATTATAACAAGATTGCGAAAAAAAATTGAAATTGATCCTAAAAATCCAAAATTTTTACAAACAATAAGAGGTGCTGGGTATGTTCTCTGGATTGAGTAAATTTTTAAAAGATATACTTCCAAAAAGATTATTTTACAGAGCTCTTTTAATTGTTGCTGTACCTGTACTGGTCCTCCAATTAATTATAACAATAGTATTTTTTGATAGTCTTTGGATTAAAACTAATAAAGGAATGACTAGAGCATTAATCAATGAGATTAATACTTTTATTGAGGTTTATGATAATGAAAAAACAAATAAAGATGAATTAAAAAATCTCTTTTCTTTATTCATAGATCTTAACATTGAATTTATTGGTAAAAAAAATTTAGAAAAAAATTATATTGAAAGATGGTTCAGTCCAATTGATAGATCGCTGAGACGAGAATTGAAATCAAAGTTTGGTCCAGGAGAATTTTGGTTTGATACAACTAGTTATAAAGAGTTAATTGACCTAAGAATAAAACATAAAGATGGATACTTCAAATTTCTAATACCTAAAGATAGGGTTACAAGTTCATCAGCAAGAATATTTGCGCTCTGGATTACTGTTCCTGCAATCATTATGGTTATAATTTCATTAATATTTTTAAAGAATCAAACTAGACCAATTACTAACCTTGCTCGAGCCGCGGAGAGATTTGGTAAGGGTGAAGACATAGAGGAGTTCAAGCCGTCTGGTGCGTTAGAGATTAGACAAGCGGGACATGAATTTGATAAAATGAGAAAAAGAATACTCAGACATTTGAATCAAAGGACTGAGATGCTATCAGGTATAAGTCATGATTTGAGAACACCACTCACGAGGATGAAGCTGCAAATAGCTTTTATTAAAGATAAAGATTTAGCAACAAAATTAGCAGAGGATATTAATGAAATGGAAAAAATGCTTAATGAATATCTTCAATTTACAAGCTCATCTTACGTTGAAAAAGATGAAATGTTCAACTTGTCAGAATTAATCGAGACAATTGTTACTAAGTATAATAACGAAAATATTGAAAAAAATTTGCTATCAAGAGTTTACATTAATGGTAGAAAAAATCTAATTAATCGTTGTTTAAATAATATAATTGATAATGCATTAAAATATGGGAACAAAGTTGAAGTAAAACTGATTAAAGAAAATACAAATATTCTAATTACAATCGATGATGATGGTTTTGGTATACCTAAAAAAGAATATGAAAATGTGTTTAAGCCTTTCTATAAAATAGATAAAGGAAGAGCAGATTCTAAATCTAGCGTAGGCCTTGGATTATCTATAGCATCAGATATCATTAGATCACATGGTGGAAATATCGTTCTTGATAAATCTAAAATAAACGGACTAAGTGTTAAGATTTTTTTACCCGTTTAGTTTTTTGCTTTGTTTCTAATTTTTTTATCTTATTTTCAAGATTCTCAACACGTTTTGACAGTACTTCAAACTCATCTTTGCTTGTAAGTTTCATTTTAAATACAAACTCATCTCTTTTAGATTTTAAGATATTAAATAATTCAGTTGTTAAGTCTTTTGAAGATACTAGTCCCTGTTCTATTAATTTAGCAAACTTATCAATTATAAATTTAGAATTTTTCATATTTAAGATATACATTATAAGTATTATTAAAAATGTTCATTAATAATTTTGACCCAGTAGCTTTAGAAATGTTTTCTTTAGAAATCAGGTGGTATTCTTTGGCTTATATATTTGGAATTATATTAGGTTGGTTTCTCGCTAAAAATTTATTTATCCAAAACATTGACGTTAAAAATAAGTTTGATGATTATTTATCTTATTTAATTATAGGTATAATTTTAGGAGGAAGACTTGGTTACATTTTAATTTATAATTTAAATTTTTATGTAAATAATCCATTAGATATATTTAAAATTTGGCAAGGTGGGATGTCCTTCCATGGTGGTTTAATTGGAGTTATTTTTGCATCGTTATTTTTTGCTAAAAAAAATAATCAAAACCCATTCTTGTATTTGGATATCGTCGCTTTAGTAGCTCCAGTTGGGTTATTTTTTGGACGAATAGCAAACTTTATAAATTCAGAGCTGTACGGAACTATAACTAATGTACCATGGGCAGTAACATTTGTTCAGGTAGATAATCTTCCTAGGCATCCCTCGCAATTATATGAAGCACTATTAGAAGGTTTATTTTTATTTTTATTATTAATTTATTTTAAAAACAAATTTTCAAATAAACCTGGTATAATTTCAGGATTATTTTTAATAATTTACTCAATTTTCAGATTTATTGTTGAATTTTATAGAGTACCAGATGAACAGCTAGGTTATGTATTTTTAAACTTAACGATGGGGCAAGTAGTAAGTTTAATATTTATATTATCAGGGGTAATTTTATTTTATTTAAAATATGAAACTGACCAAAACAAATAATTTACCATTAGATCAATTTATAAATTTTGCCCTTTACGATAAGGATAAGGGTTTTTATATGAAAAAGAATCCTTTTGGTGAAAGTGGAGACTTTGTTACTGCTCCCAATATCACAAGATTATTTTCAGAGATTATTGCAATTTGGACAATTACTTTTTGGAAAAGTATAGGCTCTCCGAAAAAATTTAATTTGCTAGAACTGGGAGCTGGAAATGGCGAAATGATGAAAGTCATAGATGAAACTCTAATAAATTTTCCCGAATGTTACAATGCCTGCAGATTTGTAATTCATGAAAAAAGTGATTTTTTAATAAATGAACAAAAAAAAAATCTAAATTCTAAAAAATTTTCATGGTTAAAAGACATTGAAAAAATAAACTCAAACCCAACTATTTTTTTGGCTAATGAATTCTTTGATGCAATACCAATCAAACAATTTTTCAAAAAAAAAGATGGTTGGTTTGAAAGATTTGTAAATTTAAGTGATCCAAACAAAGTTGAATTTAAAGAAAAAAAAATTGATATAGAAAAAATTGAAAAACATCTAAACTTCGAAATATCAAAAGATCAGAACCTTATAGAATATTCACCAGATACATTTAAATATTTGAGAACAATTTGCAATTTAATACAAAAAAATGATGGGGGAATGTTGGCTATTGATTATGGTTATACAGATAGTAAAATGCATGAAACTCTTCAGGCAGTAAATAATCACAAATATTCTAATATTTTAGAAAATGTTGGAGACTCTGATATTACTTACAATATAAATTTTCAATCTTTTGAGAAATTTATTAATCAGTTTAAAGAAATTAATTCAATTTTTACAAATCAAAAAAAATTTTTAACAAGTATGGGTATTCTTCAAAGAGCAGAAATAATCAGCAAAAATATAGCATTTTCTAAAAAAGCAGATTTATTTTATCGAGTAAGACGTTTGATAGATGAAAAGCAAATGGGTGAATTATTCAAAGTCATGCTTATAAAAAATAAGAGAAATAATTTTAAAACAGGTTTTCAAAATTGATAAGATCAAAAAAACTCTCGAAAATTAAAATAATTAAACATGGTTTTTTTAATAAAACTGGTGGTAAATCAAAAAAAATTTATAAAAGTTTAAATTGTGGTCCCGGTTCTAAAGACAATCCATCAGATATAAAAAAAAATTTACAAATAGTTAAAAAAAAAATAAACAGCACCTCTAAAAATATTTTTTTACCTCATCAAATACATAGTAATAAGTTTGTTTATATTAATAAAAATAATAAATATAAATCTAAACCTAAAGCAGACGCAGTAATTACAAACCAAAAAAATATACCAATAGGTGTTTTAACTGCTGATTGTGTGCCGATTTTAATCTGTGATGAAGGAACAAAATTAGTTGCAGCAGTTCACGCAGGATGGAAAGGTGCCTACAAAGATATAATTAGCAAGGTAATACAATTTATGATTAAAAAAGGATCTAATCCTAAAAATATTACTGCAGCTATCGGACCTGCTATCTCAGCTAAAAATTATGAAGTCAAAGAAGATTTTAAAAGAAAATTTATAAAAAAGCATAAAAAAAATAATAAATTTTTTAAAATAAAGTACAAAAAGCTTTATTTTGATTTACCTAAATATGTAAAATCATGTCTTTTAAATAATAAAATAAAAAATATTGAGACTATGAATATAGATACATTCGATATTAATAATAATTTTTTTAGTGCGAGAAGAGCGTTAAAACTAAATCATGATGATTATGGTAGAAATATTTCAATAATTATGCTTAATTAGGGTTTTTTAATGAAATTATTATCCGGAAATAGCAACAAACCATTAAGCAAAAATATTGCTAAATATCTAAAATCTAAATTGGTTAACTCAAGTATTAGAAATTTTTCTGATGGAGAAATTTATGTTGAAATAAACGAGAATATCAGAGGTAACAGTATTTTTATAATCCAATCTGTATCTTCGCCTGCTAATGATAATTTAATGGAACTTTTATTGTGTATTGATGCACTAAAAAGATCTTCGGCGAAAAATATAACTGCAGTAATACCATATTTTGGTTATGCTAGGCAGGACAGAAAAGTAGTACCCAGAACTTCAATTTCTGCAAAATTAGTATCAAACTTAATTACAAAAGCGGGTGCTGACAGAGTAGTAACTGTTGATTTACATGCGGGTCAAATTCAAGGTTTCTTTGATATTCCTGTAGACAACTTGTTTGCAACGCCTATTTTTGCAAGACATGTAAAAAAAAAGATAAAAAGTAAAAACCTTATTTGCGTTGCTCCAGATGTGGGTGGAACTGAGCGAGCAAGAGCGCTAGGTAAACTCTTAAATGTTGGATTAGCGATTGTAGATAAAAGACGACCAAAACCAGGTCAATCTCAAGTCATGAATGTCATAGGAGATGTAAGAAGTAAAACTTGTATAATTGTAGATGATATAATTGATTCTGGTGGAACAATAGTAAATGCAGCTAAAGCTCTTAAAGATAGAGGTGCTAAAGAAGTTTATGTTTATATAACTCATGGTGTGCTAAGCGGTGAAGCTGTAAAAAAAATTAAAAATTCTTTAATTAAGAATTTAGTGATAACTGATACAATCGATAACATTAGCAAAACTAAAGGTGTTAAAAACATTGAGGTTCTGTCAATTTCAGGACTTATGGGAGAAGCAATTAAAAGAATATCTAATTCAACCTCAGTATCAGATTTATTCAAATAAATACCTTGAGTTATTAAGGAACTTGAGCTAAAAACCTTTGTTTTTATGAATTCATTAGACGCCAACATCAGAAATACCAAAACTAAAGGTGAATTAAATTCATTGAGGGATAACGGTAATGTGCCTGCTATAATTTATGGTGGAGAGGCTCAAAACGAGAAAATATCGATATCTAAAAAAATACTCAAGTCACTATCTGAAAAAGAAAACTTTTTATCAAGCATCATAACTTTAAATGTTGATGGCAAACCTCAAAAAGTTCTACCAAGAGAAATAAAATATGACATCATTACAGATGAACCAATTCATGTAGACTTTTTAAGAATAGTTGCAGGAATAAAAGTTAGAATTGAAGTTCCAGTAAAATTTTTAAATCATGAAAAATCTCCTGGTTTAAAAAGGGGTGGAGTTTTAAACATTGTAAGAAGAAAAGTTGAACTTAAATGTCCAAGTGAAAAAATTCCTGAAAATCTTATAATAGATCTTGATGGAGTTGATATTGGAGAAAGTTTTAAAATTTCTTCTATAAATCTTGACAGTGAAGTTACTCCTACGATTCAAGGAAGAGATTTCGTAATTGCAACTCTAGCAGCTCCAACTGTTATGAAAGAACCTGAAAAACCTGCAGAAGCAGAGGCGGCTGAAGGAGAAGGTTCTGAGGGAGCAGAAGAGGCGGCAGCTGAAGGCGGAGATAAGCCAGCAGCTGATGGTGACAAAAAAGAAGGTGAAGATAAAAAACCTGCTGAAGAAAAAAAATAAGTTAATCAAAATTGAATTTTATCCTCCAATATTAATATTTTATGCTTCTACTTGTAGGATTAGGTAATCCAACCCCAGACAGTGAAAACAATAGACATAATATTGGTTTCAAGATTATAGATGCAATAAATAAAAAATTTGGACTTTCAAAACAAAAACCAAAATTCAAAGGACTTCTTACAACTGGTAATGTAGGAAACCAAAAAGTTTACGCTATAAAACCTTTAACATTTATGAATAATTCTGGAATTTGTATTAGAGAATTAATTGAATATTTCAAAATAGATGCTGAGGATGTTGTCGTTTTTCATGACGATCTAGATGTAGAATTTGGAAAGATAAAAGCAAAATTTGGTGGCTCTGATGCAGGACATAACGGAATTGCATCAATAGATAAATTTATTGGAAAAGATTATTCAAGAGTGCGAATAGGAATTGGCAAACCAAAAAATAAAATGGAAGTAAGTGATTTTGTTCTTCAAAATTTTGATGAAGACGAAATGCTCGGATTAGAAAAAATTACAAATAACATTACAGATTCTATATTGATACTTATCGAAAAAAAATTGGATTTATTCTCTAGCACTGTAAATAATAAATAATGAGT